>NZ_JACJRY010000053.1:0-35283 GCF_014697485.1 Anabaena sp. FACHB-83
TATCCATAACAAGGATGGAGTTATTGAGGAGCCGTGTGAAGCGAAAGCCTCATGCACGGTTTTGAAAAAGAGGTAGAAGTAGCAATGCTTTTATCGACTTTAACATGAGCGTACAAAGTAGGCGATCGCCTATTATTTCCTCTAAGAAACTGCCCTGACTCCTTCCCCATCACCTCGGTACTTAACGCCGGGGTTTTTTGCTGTGTAGAGCGATCGCCATTAATGAACTACATACATATTCAAAATCCAAATGCTACACCTATTTACAAAAAACGGGGCATTGCTTGACCACCAATACTGGAATAGGCAGTCCCCGCACATCCACTTAAGCCTTAGAATAAAATAATAGCTTCCTGAAACCGCACTTCTAGGAAGCTATATGTTGATGGTCGCGTAACTCTTATTTCCCCAATGGATGTTACTAATATTGAGGTTAGCTCTGTAGAAGTTCTGCCTGCCAAATCAGGAAACGTTGTCAAGCCCAACACTTCGCCACAAGTAACTCCCGAATTGGTAGAGGAAGTAATCAGGCAATATTATTACCGCACCCCTGCTGTGAGTAATGATGAGGAGTTAATTTTAGCTTGGGCAGGCAGTCAAAATCGGGAACAAACTAAGCGAAAATACTATCGTTTTGGTCAAAAATTCCTTGATTGGGTACGCAGTGAAGGCATACCCGATTTCAGATTGATTCAGCAGCCAAAGTTACTGGAATTTGTTGCTTCTTGGGGTGAGGTTTCCCCTTATACTAAATCAAACCAGATTTTGATGTTGCGCTCTCTGTGGAGTTATGGTTCGGCTGAGAATTGTGGCTATTTCTTGCGGAATATTGCCAGTACCATAAATTACGATAACTTTAGTGAATTACCGAAGGCAGAACGGTATCTAGAAGATTGGGAGATGGAGAAACTAGCTCAAGCGGCCAAACAGTTAGGGGGTAAGCACTGGCTAATTTTTTGTTTGCTGTTTTATAGCGGAATGCGGGTTGGCGAAGTAGGACGTGTAACTGTTCCGGGTGATGAACCAGGCCAACCCAAAGAAGATTATCCGGGGTTATATTGGCACAACTTTAAATGGCAATTTGACCCAGCGCCGGATGATAGACAGCGCGGGTATTACACAATTAAGTTTCGGGGAAAGGGTGGCCAGCACCACGAAATTGGCTTAGACCACGAGACTTCTTCGTTGCTCAAAAAGTACCGGGGGATGGCTAGTGACAAGATGCCAGTGTTCCCGAATGAGTCACCCGACCCAAAAAAACGCGGGTTGCCATTGAGCGACAGAGCAATTAAACGGTTGATTCAGGATATATCTGAGGTGGCCAAAGTAAAATTTTCTTGTCACTGGTTAAGGCATTCTCATGCAACGAGGGCAGTGGAAATTAAGCCACTGTTTGAGGTGCAAGACCAGCTAAGACACAAAAAAAGCGATACTACCAAGGGGTATGTTCGCTCTAAAAAGGATGCTGGTACGGGTACAGTGCTGCCCAGGTTTTGAGGGAAATGTTAACCAACTGACTAATAGTAGTGGGTTGTATTTAGATGATGATGATGAGTGATGTGGTGAGGGGCGATCGCTCAATTTACAGCTTTGGCAATGACCTACCGTCGGCGGTTGCGCCATCGCCCTTACAAAAATACTTCATTTAAGGCTAATTAGGTTCATCCCGCCCAATCCCCAATTCTGTTAATTTGGTTTTGACCGAAGCCCAGTCATCACCACAGTAGTAATATTGTTTGTCTCGAAGATTAGCAAGGTAATACCCAGATTTACCGCCATTGATGCGGAACAATTCAGTTACTATTTTATTTTTGGTTATTCCAAATAATCTTTCTCGGTCACTTTCAGGTAAAGATTTATCAGTGCGATTGAAGAAAACACTTCCATATTTGAAATACCATGTTGTACCAACTCTCTGAATAATTTGGAAGTGAAGAGGATGAATAATACTTGTCGTTGACATAAGCTATACTCCAAGTAGAAGAGATGATGAAGAAAGCCCCCAGGTGTCAGCTGAGGGCAGATGTCAATTTAAAAGCTATTCATCGTCAGAATCCGATTCTTCATCTTCCTCTTCTTCCAATGCTTCTAAGACATCTTCAGTATAAGCAACGTCTCGATTCCCTTCAGAGTCTGATTTAATCCAGACATCTGCATCCAAGTATTCAAACTCGACTTCAGGGTTATATTCTCCGTGTCCGTTGCCATCTTTGGATTGAGTCATTTGTTTCACCTCCTGATGAGGGTGTAGTTTTTTGTCCCTCATAGTGATAATTATATCATGATAAATATCATGATATAATTTGTTATTAATTAAAAATGTAAGCCATGCCCAGAAAAAAATTAGACCGAAAAAAAGACTATATACAAATTGTGATAGAACCAGATGATAAGGCTGCTTTTGACGCTTGGTGTCTGGCGAATGGCATCACCATGAGTGAAATTATTCGCCAAGAAATAGCCCCTTATATTGCCAAAGGTAAAAAGCTTTTGTCAGGACAAAGTTAATCTTTTCAATGAAAATATGATTGATGAAAAAATTGTTAGATATGAGGGCAGAAGTTCTAAGAGGAAGTTAAATTGAAATTTTGCTCATCGCTGTGTTTTTTTTCCTCTGAGAATAAGGTAGGAGCATAGTTTACCGCCGTAGGCAGACGCTTGTGGACTCGCTACCGCTACGCGATCGCCCTAATAAAGTCAAATTAAGTCAACCAGAAGGCAGGTAATTGATTAAAATCTGGTGCTGCCAGAGAAAAGTGCTGAGGGCGATCGCTCCTTTTTCCTCTAAGAAATTGCAGACATCCAGCGATCGCAGCCCAGCTACATAACTGCTGTAGATAATAACCCCGACATCTTCAACACTCGTTCTGACCAATTAGCCGCAGCCGCAGCCAAGGATGCAGTTTTGGTGGGATTATCGTAAATGTTTACCCAATTTTGCTGCCAGTCTTCTAGCAAGTTTTGGAGTTGGGTTAATTCAGTATGATTGCTCTGGTTTTTTTGTTGTAACAAATTCACGTATAGTAGGTTTTCAGAAAGTAACACTGGCACTAATTCACGGCTGGCATTCTTTTGACACCAGGATTTGAGACGTGCCAAAGAAGCTGCCAGTTCTCCTAACTGCTGTGGATGGGGTTGACCTAAAAAACTTACTTCAATTGCGCTCCAGTTCGGTATCATAATCCTCCTAGTAATCGCAGGGTAATCTGAGTAACTCGCTCTCTAATATCGGGGGATTCAATGATCATAGTACGATTGTTTTGGCTAGGGCGAATGTTAATAATCGATTCAAACACCATTTCTTGGGTGTAAGGACACCAATCTGCACCCCAAAGATTTTTTTGTTTACTACCATCTTTCAACAATTCTTGCTCACATTCATAGTGACGTTCTGCACCACCAGCCAAAATTTCGCGCTCGATATCCACTACTATTTTGATAAATACTCCCCAGGTTTTGAGCATTTCGTCAATCTGCTGTTTCGTAGCACGTTCACGTATCACTTGAATCAATGTACTAGCACCCTATCGATGAAATTTTTATAATGCAAAAACACATAAAAAGAAGTATTTTCAACTCTCCCTGACTATTCATTCTTTTGAGCATCACCCCTCAACATCACTCTTGTGTCCATCATCTTTAAAAATCTCTTCTAGTGTTAACGGTCTGTCAGCTAGAAAAGAAGCTAAATCTCTCAGCTTAAACAGAGTTTCAAACTGCCCACGCTCAAGTTGCCCTTTTTTGGCAGATGATAAGGTTCTTTTGTCCAAACCTGTCATCTCTTTGGCTTTTTGAATGGATAAATTTTTGTCTTCTGTCCAATAACGAGAAAGGTCAACGTACTTAGGCATTTCAGAACCACATCATTTCTGTCCTGAACTTAATTTACGCGCCAAGATACATTTTTGGTGCGTCAAGACATCAACACACCAACACTTTATAATTTCTTTCCCGTAATTGCTACTTTAACACATTGACACATCAACACGTCAACGTATATATATAGAGATACATAATAAAGGCGATCGCTCATCCACCAAGACACGCGATCGCCTTCAGTTGTAAACCCCATATTGGGAGATAAATATAATCATGTCACAATTACAAGCTTTAGCCTTAGACGAGCAAGCGAACGCTCAATTAGAGTTTGAACAATATGTGCAAAGGCAAGCCAGAGTAGTAGCGCCTAAAAAAAGTGCAAATTATTCTGTGCAGTCTGCGACTCAAAATTTTGTACCCAGTGCCGACACTCAAAATGCACCTGTCCCTAACCAAACTGATTTCCCATCTGTCCCAAATAGAGAACCTCTCAAACATCTGTTGATTGGTTCACGCAAAGCTGTAATTAGTACAATTCACTATTTAAAAGTGATTGGCTATGCAGATGTTGCAGACTGGAGCCAACCCTTACCAACAGGTAATCCAGATGAAGTAATGAGTATTCTCAGCCGTCAAATTTTGGTGCAATAACCTCTGCTGCCATATAAACGCCATTTTCACCCCCAACTTATTGGGGGTGATTTTTTATCTTGCCATTATATTACAAGAGCGATCGCCTTTATTATTACTGGAGACATTATGAAGAATTACAGCATTGAAGAATTAGACGCAATGACCGAATTAGTTACTAAAATTCGTGTCAATTTAATAGATGAGGGATGCTCATTTGATGAGGCTTGTAAAATAGCTAAAGCCATCCCAGTTAAGTTAGCAAGTGGAGAAATTACAAAAACTTCCCTAAAAGACTCATTGCCGAATTTACTTGAACAAGTAAGGGCAATGAGTTAATTCTTAGAGGACAAAGGGGCGATCGCTCTTTTGGGGGTGCGATCGCACCCCTTTGTTCACTTCAACCCAGACTGTTCTTTACTCTTAAGCTTCTCATTTTCAAAAACAGCAGTGATTTTAGAGCCATCGGCATTTTCCCAGAGAAAGGTTGCTATAGTTGCAGAACGGTTAACCTCAATACCTCGATACAAGATTGACCGCACTTCTGTTAAAGACATTCCCGGTTTTAACTGTTCATACTCTGCACGGCTAAAGCGATAGAGTTCAGGTTGAGCAGGTTGTTCATGCTGCTTGGCAGAATTAGCAGCTTGATGAAAACCGTAGTACAGGCCAGAACTCAATGCCGCTCCTACCGAAAACATCACACCCAGTAAGCGGATGCGAGGGGGAGGGTAGTTAGGTTTATTGTTTCGATTTATCATTGGAAAAGTTCGATAAAAAAGTTTACTTGGTGCTGGCTTGGTGGCCTTAGCTGCCAAACCAGTTTTAGTAACAGGTGTTATTAGTACCCTGTCTACTTTGTTTAATGTGGGGTTTGTGTGACTGCAAAGACTGGGCATTTTGGCACGGTGATGCCATTTTCTACCAAGTAATGTCACCACTCACCACACTCAGTAAGTCTGTCAACTGACAGCCGTAGCTGTTATTCCCAGAGTTCAAGAGTTATAGTTCCAATAAATTCTCAAAAACAGTACCTAACTCTTCTACATCCAAGTACGCATGAACAAAGGTGATCGCGGTTTGAGAGTGCGATCGCCAAAAACTTTTTTAGAATCTTTCTGAATAGGTCTATGTTTTACTGTATCCATAGTTAGAAAGCCGTTATTTTCGGTATGTAAAAACAAATCTCAATTTCTGAGTGGCATCAGAAATTGAGATACTACTTAATCTCTACTTTTGTTTTTTGCAAAATACGGATAATTGGATAAATAGATTAAAACCAGATTGCCCCATAAACCTTATTTACTTAAATACTGCATTACTGCATCAATTACTGCATTACTCTTCTACTTCCTTGAGTGCTTCATCTAGCAAAAACCGCACAATCTCAACCTTTTTTCTATTTGTCCTTGCTGCCAGCATAGACAGCTTGCGGTGCATAGATTCAGGCAAGTCAACAGTTAACCTGATGGTAGGTTCTTTAGAAGGTTGTTCAAGCTGAGACATAATACTAGGTTTAGTTGGTTGAGGCGTGGGTGCTACTGTTGGCAGGGGTGGTAATTCTGGCTCTTGTTGGTGTTGTTCTGTTGGTTCCTCTACTGCCTGTTCATCCTGACCATAAACAAATTCACGAGCCAGTGCATCATCTAGGGATTTTCGAGGTTTTTTAGTACTCATTTCAACATCCCCATAATTTCTTTAAACAACCGCTCATACTCCCGTGCTGACTCTGCGGCTGGGCGACCTGATAAATCCCAAATTGTGGCAGACTGACCAAAAGTATCTGCAATTACCTGCTTTTGGTGAATTACAGTTTTTAGTATAATTACTTCTTTAGATTTGCTTAATAATGTGACAGCTTCACCTAATAACTTTGTACCCTTCACAGCACGACTGATGAATATTGCGGCTTGGGGCGCACCACCGCGCACAGACTGAGCTTGTTTGATTAAGCGAACAGCATCACTCGCTGACTGTAAATCTAATCCTGTTGGTTGACAGGGAATTACAGCTAAATCACATCTAAATAATATTGCGCGGCTGGCCTCAGATAAACCAGCCGGGCCATCTATTATTAGATGATCACATTGGGTTGCTAAATCTGGAATTTGTTCTAAAAGGTCATCAGGTGATTGCAGTACAGTTGTAGAAATTTGGTTATCATCCATCGACTTCAACCAAATTGAACTGCTGCGTTGAGCATCAGCATCTAATAAATGAACCTTGTGACCCTTACGAGACAGCCAGTAAGCAAGATGTACGGAAGATGTAGACTTGCTGCATCCCCCCTTTTGATTAACTAGGGCAATTACTGACATACTGCATTACTGCATTAATTACTGCATCAAGTATATACTGTATAAAAGTCTTTCAGGGCGCTCGCTTTTTACACAACTTAACAATGTACCAAATCAAAAAAGACCTAGAAAAATTGGTTGAAATTCAGCAAAGAATTTTGACAGCTGAACCTGAAAACGAACAGGCCAGCCGTTGTTTAGAAATTGCTTATAGCGGTTCTCACTCTAGTGAGGTACAAGCAAGAATAATTAACCGCAGATGAACGCGGATGAACGCAGATGGAAACAGATAAGTTTGTACCTCAGTAGACTAGGAAACGCTATATAGTTCGATAACACGAACAATTGAAGCACTTGAAAATTTACAAGATGTATTGCTAGAAGCAGCACAGGGGCAGGAAGAATGACAAATGACATTTCAGCCTATCCCCTCACCTGGGCGACTATTTACCCCAGAACGCCAGGATGGTTTACCTTACGCAAGACCCAAAGAACCGGATGATCCAGGCGTTGCAGTTTACTTCAGCATCAAGGATAAAAACTACAGTTTGTGCTGCGATCGCTGGCTTAAAGTAAGACATAACCTTAGAGCAATTGGATTGCACATTGCAGCTATGCGTGGAATGGAAAGGTGGGGAGTGGGGAGTGTTGAACAAGCATTTGCAGGGTATCAGGCGCTACCGCCATCATTAGAAAAGAAGTGGTGGGATGTATTAGGTGTTGATGTAAGAGCTACAGATAATGAAGTGAGAGCAGCTTACATCAAACTTGTTCGACAGTATCACCCGGACAGTGGTACTTCACCCAATAATGACAAGATGACAGAAATTAATGCTGCCTATGAACAAGCTAAAAAAGCTGCTGAGAAGTGTGGCAATTATGACTATTAACCCTGAAGAATTTGAACAGTATTTAAAAGACCCTGGCGATCCAGAGTTGAAAGCACTATTTGAAGAGATTGAAATTTGCTCACAACAGTACGATAAAAAGTCAAATAAAGTTAAACAGCTTTGCCAGGAAATAGAGGATTTAGCATTGTCGATTGATTTGGAGTTTGCTAAATCGAAGTATGGAATTTTCGCAGATGATGAGTAGCTGATTTGTCTGGTAAAACTTCACAATACAACCCGTAATTTCACCAGACTGTAGGGCAGACTGTATGGGCGACAATAGAAGTAAACATAACCATACAGTTGCTTGATATGGCAGACAACCAACCCGATACCCTTCAGAATGAGACTGAAAATTTGAAAATTTCCATATTAGAATTACAAGAAAAATATGGGATTGGCAGAGATCCACTGTACGCTCGAATGCGTTACTTGAAGATAAAGACTTATAAGGTATCGGGTAAAGCTCATCTGGATGTTCAGCAAGTTCAGTATATGGATGGACTGCACGAACACATCCAGCAGACAGGCAGAATGGAAGGCTACCCAGTACCCGAAGCATCGGGGCCAAAGGATGAACAGCAACCAGATAATACAACTACTTTGGCAGTAGCAGAAACTCAGCAGATATCTGCTCCTCCTCAAACAGACTATACTCCCAAAGGACAGCGATCGCAGTCTACCCAACAAACAAACGACATCAACGCAATCGTACAATCAGCACAAAATAAAGCAACCGCCACATTAATTGCTGAGAATGTCATTGCAAGACACTACATTGAGAATCCAGACTTACTACCGGATGAACTAAAAGCCAAAATCAAGGAATCCGGGGAGATGCCAAGTATTGACCCTTTCGCATACGCAGACTCGTTGATCAATGCCGCAATGGATTCTATCAACGCAGCCTGAAATTTCTAGGAATGGTGGCCAGTGGAGTAGCGATCGCACTCAACGGACTAAACCCCTTATCTTTAGCAGCTTTGGGGATTAGTGCCGTGCTGTCATTTCCAAAATTTTCCTCTAAGAACGAAACAGAGCCAACTGAACCAGACATAACCACACCTGGAGAATTCAAAATCTACAGACAGGCAGAACTCAACCGTACTACAGCGTCATTACTAGCTAATGGTGCAATTCTCATTGCTGGTGAAGATGGTAGTGGTAAATCCGTACTAGCCAGTGCGGTTGTAGAGAAACTGCAAACCGATGGCTTCATGGTGGCCTTTATCGAACCGGCTACCCCTAAACAGATGTTGCTGGAAATTGCCCATCAGTTTGATATCCCCACTGAAGACCTTGAGGGAAAATCGTTGACAGCTGACAGGTTAAAGAGAGCGATCGCCGGATTCTTAGAGGAAAATACAGCATTCCTTATCATTGA
The DNA here is from genome assembly GCF_014697485.1 of Anabaena sp. FACHB-83. NCBI lineage: Bacteria > Bacillati > Cyanobacteriota > Cyanophyceae > Nostocales > Nostocaceae > Anabaena > Anabaena sp. FACHB-83. The sequence goes on from NZ_JACJRY010000053.1 coordinate 9,021, forward strand.
TGATGCTCACAGTTGCGATCCAAAATTCAGGATGTGGCTAAAACAACTACGGCGCAGTAACGTACCCATGCTACTCTTGGCCACCGATCCCCCGCGCACTGATATTTTTATCAACATTCCCCGCATTGAATTAAAACCACTGCCGGAGTACGCAATTAGAGAGATTATGGTGCAAGCGGCCGCGGAGAGGGAAATCAACCTTAAACCCTCAGAACTGGCGAAGCTGCAAGAACGCGCCGGGGGAAATCCGATGTTGGCAACACGGGCAGTGGATGAGGAGTATCTTGGCCTTGAAATTGAAGGAGCAGACCACCGCCGCTATTTTGACATCACACCTTTAATACTCCTGGCAGGTATCGCTTTCGTCATTATGAGATTTATAGGACTTGGGACAAGTGACCAAGCACTCTATATTTTTGGAGGTATCGCCGCGGCCATTTTCTTAGGACTATCACGGCTGCTGTACAACTTACCGCGTGAAGATAGGAGAATCCGCTAATGCTTGGCATCTCCCATCTATTAATTAGTGGTACAGCGACATCATTATTATTAGGGACTGCCAACCCTGCTGTTATTGCCGTAGGTGCGATCGCTGGTCTTCTCCCTGACATCGATGTCAGCACCTCCCCGGCTGGTCGAGTCTTGCCTTGGGTAAGCGCATTTTTTGAAAGCAGAATGCCACATCGTAGCTGCACACACAGTTTAGTTGCTAGTGGAGTTGTTGCAGCTGTCGGGTATGGTGTGGCCTTGTTTAACCCCAAGTTAATCAACCTCGTTCATGCTTTAAGCATTGGCTATTTCTTCGGCTGGTTTGCTGATGTTTTCACGCGGGGCGGCGTAGAAATGTTTTGGCCCAGCCCCGTGAGGTGTGTCTGCCCAGGTAACAGAAATCTTAGGTTGCGAACTGGTAGCAATGCTGAGTATTTTGTGTTGGTGTTGTTGATTGCGATCGCTCTATTTACCTTTAATATCAACAATTCCGGTGGACTGTTAACTCAATTCAACAGGTTAATTGCTGCACCATCGGGTGTGCAGAAAATCTACAACGAGTCTGGGTCAACTCACTTAATCAAAGCCAATATTAAAGGAGTAAGGACAAGCGATCGCTCTAAGGTTTCCGGGCAATATTTAATTATCCAAGCACAAGGTACAGGTTTTTTAGTGCAAGCCGACGACGGCAAAATTTACAAAGCTGGCACTGACCCTGACGCGCAAATTTTCTTAGAGGAAATCACCGCAGATGTGGGGAAAGCAGCGATTACAAACATTGAAGCTGTGGAACTGGAGGATGAACCCATTGGGCCAGTTTTAGAAAAATATAACCGCACTGGGGCGATTGTATTTGTCAGTGGTCAATTATCCTTTGACACTTTAGATGGTGTGGTTTTACCCCGCGACCCTTACCAATTTCCTTACATTCGAGCAACCGACAGCACAGTTACCTTAGAAGCTGCACCACTAAAAATTGTGCAAACTAGCCTGGGTGAAGAGTTTGGTATAGGGCAGTTACAAATCAAAGTTATCAATACCAACAGTCAATAGTTCATATTCTTACACCTCTGTACCCCTGTACCCTATTCCCTACTCCCCTTTTTAACCATGCCAAAACCATTACCACAGCAAACGCTCAAACCAAACCAGACAAAGAAAACTAGTGCAGAATCAGCAACAGACGGGATTCTGCTAGGTGATAAAGTCTACTGGAATCCTGCCAAGCTTCGCAATGGCCATGTTGTCATTCTCGGAACTTCTGGAAGCGGTAAGACTCAAACCCTAAAAGCACTTGCTCACGAATTGCCGTTATTATTTCCTGATATTAAAATAGTCATTTCCGACTTTCATGGAGATTTAGAATTACCTGGAGAAGTTTGTTACTCACTTGATGCTGAATCACCGCATGGGCTAAATCCTTTAGTGCTTGATTTAGATCCAAAAGGTGGTGGCCCAGATTTGCAAGCGATCGCTGTCTCATCTATCCTGAGAAAATCTCTAAAGATGGGAGACAATCAAGAGGGTTTAGTCTTAAATACCTTGATAAGTTGTTATCAAAATAGAGGCATTTTTCAAAACAATCAATCAACTTGGAAGCTAGAACCTCCTACTTTTGCTGACTTAGAAAGTGAACTGCAAAGCCGTGTTGAAGATGGTTGTAAGGATTCGCAAAAATTATTATTAAAACTAGCTGCTACTTTTAAATACGGAATTTTTAGCAAGCCCCAACCATCAATAAGTTTCCCCATTGTCAGATTTGACTTGTCTGCATTATCTAAAGTGCCTGGACTAAGTGCGATCGCAGCAGAAACACTTTTAAAGCAACTTTTTGACAGTCATAAATTGATGGGCGAAATTGATGGTAGAGTTCCACGCTGTTATGCTCTGTTAGATGAAGTTAAAGAAATTAAATCATCTCTTACACTTGAAAAAATCACCAGCGAAGCGCGAAAATTCGGATTAGGAATAATCGTTGCTAGTCAGATGGATTCAGATATTTCTAATACTGTTCTCGCTAATTCATCAACTAAGATGGTTTTAGGAGTGGATCAGGTAGAAGTTGTTAAGGTTGCACGTAGATTTAGATTCGCAGTTAACTTAATCGCTAACCTACAACCTTTAGAGGCTTTAATTAGGATGGATAATGACGGATTTCATACTAAAATAAAGCCTTTTTATCAACGTATTTAATATTAATTAATCATAAAAATAAAGTATAATATTAATAATATGTTTCGGCGGTGCTGGTAACACCCCGAAACTTGGTCAACCTAGTCTGAGTAGGTCAACATGAACAATGATATAACATTTAACCCAGATAAGTTTTATTTGGGCAGACTTTGTTCTAAGCATCATGAATGGCAAGGTACAGGAAAAAGTTTAAGATATAAACCAAGTCCTAATCGCAGATGTGGGGCTTGTGTAGAATGTCACAGGGAAGAATCTAGAAATAGAGGTGATTATTACAAAAAACACTATCAACGAAATAAGCAAAGAGTAATTCAAAATGTCAAACAGTGGCGTAATAAGAATAAAGAAAAAGTAAAAGAAATTCAAGATAGATATCGTAGGTCAGAAAAAGGCAGGCGTTGTTTAATTAAAGCTTCTAATCAAAGACGTGCTAAAAAGTTGATGAATCACAGGTTTAACTATTCCTGTGAGCAACTTAGTCAAGTTAAGGAATCATTTTTTAATCAATGCGCTTATTGTGGTTCAAATAAGCAAATTCAAATAGACCATTTTATTGCAGTGAATAATGGAGGTTCAGATTGTATTGGCAATTTTGTAGCAGCTTGCCGCAAATGCAATAGAGATAAATCAGACTCTGATCCAAAAGAATGGTACACAAAACAGCCATTTTATTCTATCAAGCGTTGGAGGATGATTCTTAAAATTCTCGGTAAGACAGAATCAACATACAACCAAATTCCACTGCTATAAATAAATGTTAAAGGCTGGGAATACTATATTAGTTCCCAGTTTTATAAATAAGCATGAACGCATTTAGTAGAAATAACCTGATTACTTATTGCTGTATTGGGATAATTGGACTATTAGCTTTAGTCAAGTATTATCCTCAAAATCAGGCTGCAAATGCTACTAAATCAGAACCTAAAATAGAAACTTCGTCTAATACAACAGATGATGAGCTACAGGGTGATGATTCTGCCATCTCAGTTTTACAACAAAATCGTCCTCTAAGAATGACTATAAATGTGGAAAGCCCATCATTTTTAAAGGTGAGAGTAGGTCAGGAAATTAAAACCGGAGACATCATATCTGACAACACGACAGAACGCGATCGCCTATCAAAACAGAAAAAATCTGTTCAGTTACAAATTGAAAATCTAAAATCTAAAATCATTCCTGAACCTTTTAAACCTACAAAACCACTAGGATTAAAGCAATTACCGCCGCCAATTTTCTCAGAGGAAAGTGCTGCGATCGCTCAATCTAAACTGCGATTAAATCAAGCTATTGCTTTATTAGAAGCACGTACACCACTACTGCAAAGTGACAACCCAGAGAGACGAGCAGAAACCGAAAAGGCTGAGGCTGGATTACAGATTGCATCTGCGAAGGTTGAGGAGCAAGAGCAATTAATTCAGTCGATGAAAGATTTGAAATTACAAAGTGAAATTTTAGAACATGAAGAGGCTAAATTAAAACAACTTCGCTCTGAGATGGACGGGGCTAATTCTTTACTTGACCAAGCAAGAGCTAAACTTAACGCTTCAGCTATACTTCAACAACAAGAATTACAACAATTACAGATAAATGTAAGGTTAGCGCAGTCTGATTTGGAAGTGGCAGAATCTCGGTTAGTAGCAGCCCAAAACCGTCGTCAGCTTACTGAGTATGATGCAAACTTAAATGAAGCGCGACAACAGCAGCAAGAAAACCAAACTCAACAAGAATATTCCCGCCAACAACAACAATACGCGCAGTCTATCCGTGACCGTGATTACCAGTTAGCACAACTGAATATTTCACTGACCACAATAGAAGATAAACTCGCACAAATCCCGATGATTCGCAGCCCTCGCAATGGCTACATTAGGCGGATTAAACCTTGGGTTGGGCGGAACGGGAAATATGAAACTACTATTACTATTACTTCTAATATTTCCTCTAAGAATGGAGGGAGCGATCGCAGTTCCACCACCTCAACCAAAGCCAATACCAGCAATACCCGTGAAAACCCCGCCAACCCTGACAGATAATAATGGCGAGGTTGAGGAAACATCGCCAGAAGAGGCACAGCAAGCTGATCAAGATGCAGATAGTGAACTGCCCAAACCTGAACCCAACCCATTTAAAAAACCTTCGATTGATTCCATTATTGAGAAGGAATATAACGAGGATTTATGGCGTTTACTAAAAGGTGGTTTGCCATGTTTAGAGACTTCTGCAATCTGCTTACAACAGCTACAAGAGAAGGCGATCGCACAGTCTCCACTGCTTAAGGAAATCGATACTAGAATCGCTGAAGCTAATGAACGAATTAATGAGGCTAAGGCCAGAAATCAACGCTCTATTAAATTATCAATTCTTACTCCGGCGCTGCAATTCTTACTTAGTCCCCAAACTACAGTTACAACTCAACCAGGACAGCAGCCAGTCAGAACAGGAATTATTGAAAATGTTGCTGGCATTCTTAGAGGAGATACCAGCCTTATAAATGGCTTATTAAATGTAATCGGTGTGCCATTATTTCAAGGTGTACAGGGTGGGAACTCAGAAGCGCAATCAAGAGCGATCGCAATATCAGATATTCAAGTCAAAATTGCTGAATTGCAACGCGGTAGAGCGCAATTAGCACAAGAAACTAGAGAAAAAGTTGCAGAATCACTTATTGCCTTTGATGAGGCTCGAACTGAATATCAAGTTGCCCAAATTGTCGCTTCAAGAGCAGGTGATCAGTTTAAGGTATTCGAGATTCGCTACCGTAGAGGTAACAGCGATACTGATACTTATTTATTAAGACAAAATGCTTTAGATAATACAAAAGCCCAGACTTATAAAGCTTGGGCTAAAATGCGACGTAATTTATTTCAGTTAAAGCTTTTGGTTTTATCAGTTAAAGATGCAGAAATTTAGTTATAATTATAAGGTATATATTTAATACCCCTTACGCATAAGTAAGGACGCTGCTCATTCAATGCAGAAATACTTTGATAAAGAGTACCATTTACCATAAATTTAGTATCTTTATTTAACTTACCCGTGGCACTTATTCTATAGAAACCACAAGAATTTAATGTTAACTTTCTACTATTAGCTGATTCATATTCAATTGAAAAATCATACTTTCCAGGTGCAGGCATTTGATAATACTGCATCCCAGTATTCCAATCTTGAGCGCCTTTGATTCCATTATCAAATTCATACCAATTACCCTGAATCTGACCATTCAAGCAAGGTTTAGTAAAAAGAATTGGCAAAGATTGTTGATACAAGGAAGATAAAGGGTTAATATCACCATACCTATAAATAAAGAAATAATCTCCCCAGGCAATACCATATTTATTTATCGCAATCTTTTTATCAGCTTTAATTAGATTGCAATTATTGGCATCTGTCACATAACTTACTCTTTCGCCTCTAACAATTTTAAAATCTATAACCTCACTTGATTCTGGGATTATGTAAACATTAAAACCAGAATCTCTGAATATTTCATAGGCAAATACCTTTTGATTTATCAAAATTAAAAATATAAAAGCTGTAATTATTTTTTTCATTTTATTTGCCAATAAAATAAATAGCGATCGCCATTCTTAGAGGAAAATAGAGCGATCGCACATAAATTCAATTACCAAGAAGCAGGAACATAACCGTATGGTGTGCCTTGTACAGTTCTGCAATATGGCGGGGTTTGTGCATCAGGTAATGAAGCTAAGGTATAGTCAGTTGTACCTACAGAAAAAGAACTTGGTATTGGGCCAGATGTTGAAGTAGGCCGTAAAACTCCAAAACCACAAGCATTAATAGTGACGCTCCTAGTTGAACTGGCTGGTAAAGTAACTGTTACAGCAGCACCAGGAGTTTTACCAACAACAATAACTTGTCCTGTTGGAGTTTTGAAGTTACTACTACGAGTTTCACTAAATGACCCATTTACACAGCTTGGTAAAGTTTGAGTAGAAAGAGCAGAAGCGTCTATTGCTGTTCCGTCAACTTTTAACCCTTCAAAAGAACCGCTAGAAGGTACAGAAATTCTTACTTCACCACATGAACCAGCTAATCTAGCAGTTGCTCTATCTGAACTACCAAGACTTACTTGAACTCGGCTACCAGGAGAGGCACTAAAAACAACCACTTGGTTGCCATTATCCATAGCCTTGTATACACTTGCGCCATTATATTGAATCGCCGCAGCCGGAGCTACTGAAGAAGCGATCGCACTAAATATAGTAGTGGCAATTAATCCTAAATTAACTATTTGATTTTTGTTCATAGATTACCAATGTCAAGTTAATTTTCTCCTTTCTTTAACCTATATTTGTCTCTAATCATCTGTTTTAAATCAGTATGCTTACCGAAAAATATGAATTTTATTTAATAGATTTTAATTGGCAAGTATCTAGAATTTTTGCTGATTTTTTAACTATTTATATAAAGATTAAATAAAATTCTTGAGAGAAATACTTGTATTTTAATTATATTATTTGTATGGCATACAGCTATTAATAAATAGTATTTTAATTCAACAATCTGGTAGACAGTTAGATAGCAATATAATTGTCTGCCAGATTAATAAAAACTGTAGTTTTTAAAAGTTCGTACTTCAGCAAAGTTAGAAAACTCCAGCTTGATGGGCAACCTAATAGAAGTATCACAGCCCTTATAATTAATGCCCAACCTGAAAAACTCAGCTTTATTAATCGTTTCTGTCACTGCCATTGCTGCTGTCGCACTTTCCCCCAAAACTAAATCATTGGTGGAAGCTGCTGCGGACTCTACATCACCTTCTATGTCTGAACAGTGGACAGTTGCGAGTGTTGCAGACGGGGACACCATTACCGTAAAGCGTGGGAATGAAACTAAAAAAATTCGGTTCTGTGGCATCGATGCCCCAGAGAAGGCGCAAGCTATGGGGAAGGAATCAAAAGAGAAACTGCGATCGCTCGTTGCCTTGGCGAAAAATCAAGTAATTATCATTCCTGTGGAGACTGATCGCTATGGACGCACCGTCGCAGAGGTGATGGCCTCAGTTAGTGGGGATTGGGGAATTGAAATGTCATTCCAAGAGGAAATGCTTAAGTCTGGAATGGCTAGAATCTATCCGGCTTTTGTTGATAAATGTCCTAACAAGGAAGCTTTCAAGCAGGCTGAGAAAATAGGAAAGTCTAAACGCTTAGGAGTTTGGGGGGATTTGTCAAGTATTCCCCCTTGGGAATTTAGAAAGCAACAACGTCAGAATAAGGGTAACTGACCGTTAATAATAGAGTGACCCAGGAAATCTATTATTTTTCGCTACCGTTTTTTGAGTAAAAAGGTTAACTTTGTATTAAGTAAGTCCAATCACAAATCAATAGTGACTTATATTACATAGCTTTTTTTAAAAAACTAGTATGATAATGTAAATATAAATACTAGTATGCAAGTTATTTATAAGTATTTTTTACACCATTTAGTGGTTATATAGATGTTTTTTTTGAGGATAAAATCAAGAAATTCATTATTATTTATAGTACTTTGCTCATTTTGTATATCATTATTAATTGCATTAATTCATACTACATTAGCAAGAAATCCTGTTCTTACCATAATAGGGTTAACTTCCTTCTTTTCAGGCATATTTTTACATTTTAGGAATCAATATTTAGCAAAAAACAAATATAGGCTAGAACCCATCAAAAAAGTAGAAGTAATAGCAAATAGTCAAAAGGTAGTTGAAAAGACTACTGAAACAACGGTCAAGACGGCAATTCATAGTACTGTCAATACAAATACTAGTTCTCATATTGATACAGGAGGTGGTAACTATAATAAAGAAATTAGAGGAAATTATACACAGGGAAATAGTTATGAGGGTAATGTAGTAACAAAGAATATCACTATTGAAGGTCAAAGAGTAGAGATTAGTTCGGATTATTCTCAAACATTAGGCGATTTAAAAGATATTCTAAATGAAATGATATTTCAAAGCTCAAACGTAGTCGATACAATATCTAAATTCGCTGAAGATTTAATTGAAGAATTACGCAAACAACCCGAATTAAAAACTAATTTAAATGCACCAGAAAATTTTAGTAATCAAGAATTAGTAAATAAAATTATTATAGATTTATTGACGAAAAGCTATGATCAAATTAGTCAAATTACTAGAATTAATCGTACTAACCAAATTCAGACTTTAAGTAACTCTCGTAATTTAGAATATGTAGAATACTATATTGAGAATGAAAGCGACAGAGATACTAGAGAGTATAACGGATATATAATTCATTTAGCTAAAGACCATGATAATATGTGGAATTTTAAAATTCAAAAGGAAGATTTGAGCTTTTTAGATTTAAGCAGTCAGAAGCGTACAAGAAGTAAAGATAATGCCATCGGAAAAGCAAAAAATATCATTGATAAAGACAGAATGAGTAATTGGAAAAGCATAAATTCTTCTGAGTAAGTCAAGATTATTACTAAGTAATTAGTTACCCCAAAAAAACAGAGTACAGACTGGAAGTAATTTCACTTTTTGCTACAAGGTTGAGTAAAACTTAATTTCAGTAACGAATAATGAGCATCGTATAGTATTGCGGAACAATTACCCTGATTTTCATTACAATATATAGAATTAAGCATTTTTGGAGATAAATCAATGGCAGGAGATCGCACCATCAACACTGGCGGCGGCAACTACAATGAACGCATTGAGGGTAACTATGTCCAAGGCAACTACTACGCTGACGGACAACCACAAAGCCTTGCCGAAGCTGCCGCCGAGATTCAAAAACTCCTCGAACAGCTAGAAAAGTCGTATCCAAGCAATACTACAGTAGGCAAGATGGCGATCGCTACAGAAACCATCAACCAAATCGATAATGACCCAACCTTAGCTGCAAGAATACTGAGCGCCCTAAAAGCAGGCGGTATCTCTGCATTTGAGCAATTCCTTAACCACCCTGCTGCTAGTTTTGTGATTGGTGCGTTGGAAGACTGGCAACAAAGTAAAGGAACTGAAGTATAGTTTTGGGCTTCTGTTGCTGTTAAATTCATCTAACCACAGTTTACAGAAACTAGCGCCAGCTAATTACAACAGGCAAATTGAAATGAATCCAGATTTAATTAATGTAATTTTCCATATTCTGAACAGTTTGAAAGATAAGGAGTTTAGCTATCATTCGGACGATACGAGCCGTCCTATGTTTGGTAGACAGGGTAATGAATTTTTTATAACTAATGGGAAACTTGCTGGGCCTTTTGACATCAAGGTTGTTAATACCAACACTCTAGAATGTACTATCAAAGTTAGCTGGCATTCCAAACGTTGTAAGTATGAATTCATACAAACAGCAACAGAAAACAGAACCGACTATGCAATTTATATTTTTATAGCTACGCTTGATGAAGATACACAAATAGTTTCTATCAAAGAAGTAGACTGGATACCTTTTGATAAAGACCCAACTTTTCAGAAGCGTTTGGATATTAATTATCGCGCAGCGATGTATGCAAAAAAAGGTCTTGAAGAATGTCTAATTCAGCCTTTGACTGGACATATTAAATATCTATCATCTGAAAATAATCGTTTAGTTGATAAAGAGTCTATTGTCAGTTATATCAGAGATAATTATAATACTCATATCGTTATAGAAGGAGATTTGTTGGCAGGCGATCGCACTATAAATACTCATGGAGGTAATTATAACGAACACATTCAGGGTAATTACATCGAAGGCAATTACATTGAGGGAGATACAACAACTTCTGCTGGACAAAGAGCTATAAATGCTTTTAAAGAAATTAAAGCAGAATTGGAAAACAATTTCCTCCATTTATCCTTAGCAATCCAAGCAGTTGAGAAAAACTCTCCCCAAAAATTTTGGGATATTAGGAGAGCAAATGAAACTGAATTGGCTTATCAAGATAGGGCAAGAAGTTATTTTCAAGAATATATTAATTCCATTAATACCGAGATAAGACTATTCAATTTCTCTGAAGCAACGTATCAGAGTTATAAAAGAGACCTGTCCCATAATAATGAATTAGCTGATTTTATAAGAAAGACATACGAGCGAATGTATGAAATTAAAGACTCATTTGCTCGGCTTGAAAGAGGATTAATACATATACTTTCTCTAAATTTAAGCGATTATGAGAGAACATTACAAAGTGCTTCTTTACATCAAGAACATATTACTAATACTAAAATTAACCTTGTTAATGCTGCGGCCTACTTTTGTTTTATACTATCTGAACCAGTAGATGCTAATATTTTAGCGGAAGCACTACAAGGAGCGTGCATAAATTTAGATTTGCAACCAGGTGAACAAGGATATAAAAAAGCTATGCAAATGGTCGCTCAATTCTCTCAGGAGAAAGTAGCGATTTTACAAGCAAGACTCAAGGTTGTAAATACAGCTAAACAGAGAGAAGTTGAACGGCGGATTACAGACCCATATCTAATAATGCTGAGACAAGCTTCTGGACTACCTTTAATTCTGAGTCAAGGCGAAGTTTTTGCTCTGCAAAATAAAATAATCAACATAGATGAACAAGATCCCGAAGAATTGTTTAAACTGGCAGCACTTTCTTATTTAGAATCAGATGGTCATGCTTCAATTTTTTATTTTGAAAGAGCTTTAGAATCAACTAAACTTTCGTCACGTTTGAGACAATTTGCCCAATTATCAGTAAATCGTCTTCAATATCCAGAGATATATGAGGACAGTATAGGAATTATGGTGATGAAAATAATTCCTAACGGTAACTTTGATAGGGCAGGTTTATTAGAAGAGGATATTTTAGTTTCATTAAATGGTAAGATTCTTACCGAACCGATGGAAATTGCTTCAGAATTAGGAAAAAATGAAGATAATCATCTGATATTAAATATCATTCGACAAAATAAATCTCTGAGTAAAATAATCAAAGGTGGCGAATCAGCAGGAGCATCTTTAACCCAGTTAATAATTCTCAATGTCTTTCAGTTATAAAACGGGGGCATTTATTACTGGAGCGATTAAAGACTAGCGGGAAGTGAAGAATGTCTGATGAGTTGATTACCACGTTTGCAAACAGATAGGTATGACCATGACAGAATCGCAAACGCCAGAAGCGAAAGATATACAAACGAGTGGTGGTAATTATAATGAGCATGTTGGAAAGCACTATATTCATGCAGAGACAGTAAATATTTATGAAACTGCTGCTAAATCAAGTACTCCAAGCACAAACAACGGTAAAGTAACAGCGAGTTCAAAGCAACTGGCGTTTGCGATCGCAGGCAGTATTGATGAAATTGATCACGCCAAATTAAAAGCTATTCTTGCAGTATTACAAAAAATTTCTGGTGATGCAACTATAGAAATTATTCGAGTTGAGGAAGGCAGTATCAAAATTATTCTTAATGGTTCTCCAGAAGGTCTTAAGCGACTTGAAGAGCTATTTAAATCTGGGGAATTAACTGAGGTATTAGGCATTCCCATTGAAGATGTCTATTGGGCAGTGAAGGAAGCTGATGATTTGAATAGCAGAGATTTGATTGTTTCTAATACAACACAAGAATCTGCTTCCAACCTCAGTTTTGGTGAAGAGTCTTTAAAAACCAACTTAATTTCAAAACTAAATACTTCTCTGCTTGTTGCAGAAAGCACCAAAATTGGATTCACTCACGAAGATTTCGCTGATTTACTTGACAAATACGACTATCACTTTAGCCCCGGAGATATTGTACCAGGAACGGTTTTCAGTATAGAGCCGCGCGGCGCTCTGATTGACATCGGTACTAAAACAGCAGCATATATCCCCATACAAGAAATGTCTATCAACCGGGTCGATGCCCCGGAAGAAGTTTTACAATCAAACGAAACACGGGAATTTTTCATCCTCACCGATGAAAACGAAGATGGTCAATTAACTCTTTCCATTCGCCGTCTTGAATATATGCGGGCTTGGGAGCGTGTACGTCAGTTGCAAGCTGAAGATGCAACTGTTCTTTCTGTCGTGTTTGCAACCAATCGCGGTGGAGCATTGGTCAGAATTGAGGGATTGCGTGGATTTATCCCTGGTTCCCACATTAGTAGCCGTAAACCCAAAGAAGAATTAGTGGGTGAAGAACTACCCTTGAAGTTCTTGGACGTAGACGAAGAACGTAACCGCCTAGTTTTATCTCATCGTCGGGCGTTGGTTGAACGTAATATGAACCGCCTCGAAATTGGCGAGGTAGTAATTGGTACAGTTCGCGGTATCAAGCCTTACGGTGCTTTTATCGACATCGGTGGTGTCAGTGGCTTGTTACACATCTCAGAAATTTCTCACGAACATATCGATACACCTCATAGCGTGTTCAATGTCAATGATGAAGTGAAAGTGATGATCATTGAATTGGATGCTGAAAAAGGACGGATTTCCTTGTCTACCAAACAACTGGAACCCGAACCCGGTGATATGATTAACAACCGTGATTTGGTCTACGAGAAGGCTGAAGAAATGGCTGAGAAATATCGCCAGAAATTATTGACTAAAATCCAAAATTTAGAAGAAAATCAGACTATTCCAGAAGACAATATGGAAGCTATTTCAGTTTTAGAGGCTGAACCCCGACGCATCCGCACCCCCCCTCCAACAAGTGAGTAATTTTAGCAATTAAACTTTGCAGAAAGCTCGGCTGAACCAGTTTTCATAAGCCAGCCCAAGCAGACCAAACAAGCAAATAAAAAGCAGCAAAAGGGTTGCCCACTCCTGCCGCCATCACTCATTGGTCTACTGATCTAATTGGTTAACCCATGACCGAATGTACCAAAGGAACGTTGTTATCTATCCTTTGGTACATTCGGTAATCATTCATATATGGTTAAACCTTGGGACGATTCGTGACAGCCGAAGCTACATTCTTCTGTAGCAAGCAAATCACCTCATTATGGGTATGGCTCTTGCCGTACTGGAAGCCAGCAGTGAATGTTGCTGAAAAAGTGAGTAAGAGAAACAGAGCTGCTTGTGACAGCCGGAAATTGATGTTCATAGGTTTTTTATTCGATAAGGTTTGTTGACGTTCGAGAAACTAGATGTACCACTCAAGAAGCACCTGAAGGGAACAAACCTTATCCAAAAGAACAGTACTTTCGTCTGGCTTATCCCCGTGTAACAAGGTGAGAAGTCTTGTCTTCAGGCACTGATTAGCAGTGCTACAGAGTATATTTGCTTATCAAGACACAACTTATCAGATTTCTGAAATAACGGCACTAAACTTTAAAGGAAAAATCCTCTTTCTCAACAAAATTTAATAAAATTCTCATCTAATTTTTGAAATTGCTTAATCATCGAATTATTAAACTCTTGCAGTAATAGCATTTTGAAGACTTAAACTAGCTAAGAAATAAAATTCATAATTAAATGATTTTTTATTCACATAACTTTACAATAAATAATTGACAGGGACTTTTTTCTGTAGGCACAATGGACACCGAAAGAAATAATGAACAGTACTTTCGTTTGGCTTGTCCTCCGTTGACCTGAGAAATCGACGGGGGCAAGTTGCTTTTGTAAGTAACTGTAGTGCAGACATTAACTGGAAGAGGTGAGAGTGATGCCTGCGGCAGTCTGCGCCTATGTACTCCGGCTAGTTAGCTCTCTTAAAAATTCACAAAGGCATTTCGTCAATACGCTTAACCCTAATGATTAGCTCACCACCCAGTAATTCAACTAGCTTTTTTACGGTTTCAAATCTAGCACTGTTGGGGTCGCGTACAGCTTTTCTGACATTTGTACCGAATTTTTTGGCAAGTTCGGCTGGGCTGAGGTCTGGGTGTTCGAGCCTGCCATACTCAACGGCTAACTGGTAGTATGACCAGCCTTTTTGTTCCATCAATTGTTCGAGTGCGTTTTTTTGCTCCGTTGGTGGCTCGGACACAGGCATGATTAACATATAGCTTAAAAAATAGGCTTTTCTATTTTAGATGAGCAGCTGTAGTAATAGCTGCTCTTATGATTTAGAATGACTCCTTAAGTTGCATAACTCGTTCTACCCAGGCAGGGGCTTTTTTACCGTTGCTGGGGGATAACTCGTTAAATTCTTCTTGGATAGCGTCTATATCCCAGTCGGGTAATTGCTCCGAAGCCCAATGAATTGCATCTTCTTGTGATTTCCACAATTTCCAAGGTGGTGTTTCTTGGGGCTGTTGGGGTTGTCCAATCCAAGCTTTTAAGGTGTCGGCTATATCCTTACCTGGGTTGAGAAAGGTTTTATCAGCCAGTTCTGGACACCTACTTTTACTAATAGTCAAAATGTGGTTATAGTCTAGTTCCCCAGCTAAATCAAATTCGTACTCAATCCCACTACTTTGAATTGGAGCCGTACCAATTTTCTTGGGAGCTTGTTTGGTTTTGCCGTCTTTAGCTGTGTACTCCTCCATTATCCATTCTGTTTTACTTCGCATAGTTGCAATAATGTGTGACGAACTACCTATCATCGCGTCAATCAGTTTTCGCTCCAGTGGTCTAACATTTTTCCAGCCATCAAAGCCTTTACCAGCTAGTTCTAGTTCAGAAAACCAAGCATGAGATAGTGAGTCAATGATGATTACTTGATAACCTGCTGATTCTGCTGCTTTGATAGCCTCAATATACTTAGCTGGGTGGTGGTCGTTGAGTTCGCAGGTGTCAAAAGTAAATCGGTCAGCGTATCTGCTGGCGCTGCCGTGTTCTGTATCGATTAGGGCGATACTGTCACCCAAGTGTTGAGCGATCGCTAGTGCCGAATAAGTTTTACCACTGCCTGATGCACCACTAAGAGCAAGACGAATTTTGATTTGAGATTTTGTTGCTTTTTTAAACATGGTTTATAGTTGCCCCAACTGCTACGGCTGGGGCGCTACTAGTTTTAGAAGTGGTCAAAAGTTACAGGTTGTAGATTGAAGCCAATCTTTAGCTGATAATCGCGGTCATGCCAGCCAAGAGAGTACCAGGGGTTTTCGGCATACTGCGGTGGTAGGTCTGCACCGCGATCGCTCTCTCCCATCTCAAACCAGTAAATTATTTCGTAATCTCGCTGTTCTTGCAGGACTGCAATTTCGCGGTCTATCTCTGCAATGTTGTACATTTAGTTAACCTCTTGTTGATTTAGGGGTAAACTGCCGCTTGCTCTTGGCCGGGTTGGGCGGCAGTTTTAAGTTAGACAGTTTCACGACTTATCCAGGTCGGGATGTTAATCGCTTTGACAATTATCAAAATTTATTGATAGCTGCCTGGAATTAATTTCTGGTAAATGTTCTCGATTAATCCACTCAAAAGCTAAATCAAGATTGTTGATTAATTCCCGCCAGTATTTAGGTTCTGGTGATGATTGTTTGTGTGCATATTTATTTAGTAACTCGGCTAAATCAATCATCTGACTATATGTTTCAAAAGCTAAGTTATTGCATTTTTCTCTAATGCGTTTTTTGGTACTTTCGCTTGAAGTATTCCAAAAAATACTCCAGTAAGTCTTGTGATATTCTCCTGATAACTTCACTGCGGCTTCTAAATGCTTTTTAGCTTTCTCCAGTTGTGGATCATCTGGAAATTGCTTGAGAGCTACAGATAATGCACAGTAGGCTGCTTGCATAGATTCTTAGAGGAAAGTAGGCAATATCCAGATGTTCAAATATTCGTGTTTAGGTGATAGTTATGAATTAACTTAAAATTGTTGTCATGAATTTAGTGACGGCTAAAAACGTAGATTTCTTTATACCCAACCTCAACAGAGTAGAAATCGCAAATAAACCAATCTCGTGCTATGGCTTTCCAGTCGATGTAACATGAATTAATACCTAACTCTTCTAGTTTTTTGAGAGTGCCGCACTCTTCCCACATCTGATAAACAAAATCTTCTTCATCCTCAAACTGTCCTAAATAACGCTCTTGAAAATCTTCTAAACTAGCGTCACTGCCGTAATATTGGTAATAAACAGCGTAGGCTTGTCCATGTTCTTCTAATAAATTGGCTAGTTCTGAAATATGCTCTATATCTTCACATTCATTAAGTTGAATACCTTGCCAATTTTCATAATCATGTATTGCCCATTCTTCACACGCTTCATCATCCGCAACTGGCGACCAAGACAACATCCATTTAATATCATCTTCTATGTCTTCTGGTTCTTGGGTAGCATCAATCCAAAGCCCATGTAAATGACCGCTATTATAAGCAGACAAGCAAGCTACATATATCTTTGGTATATCTTCATCTGTACATTCTCTTTCATCTCTGGGATATGGTAGCCGACATTTTAAACTGCTAACTATGGGAAAGTTGAAAGTAGGAAAGGTCACACCCGCCAAATTCACAGCTAATTCTAAAGCTTGATAATCAATTGTTTTGTCGGCAGGAATTAAGATTTTACCTACCTGCTGCACGTTGTAAAGCTGTTCAGCTATAGCTAAAGCTTCTGTTTCTGATTGGAAAATTAATTGCATTGGTCGGATGTCTTTAAATTCTTAGAGGAAAATATGGGAGCGATCGCATGGGTAATAGGTGCGATCGCTAAAAATTACCAAGTTTCTTCTATTGCTTTATTTAGGTATTTCACCGCTAGGTCTAGCATTTCTATTAGTTTTTCATTTGGTTCGTCGTTATCTTCGTCAATGATGATTTGCTCAATTTCATTTCTTAGTTTTTCTATTTTTTTTTCAAGTTCAGAATTTGCTTGTTTTTTCATTGTTTTGGATTCTTAGAAGATAAATGGATGAAGAGAGAGTGATCGCTCTAGTTGGAGAGAATGCGATCGCTTGTGATATGTTTTACCAATCTTCTGTGATTTCCTCTAAAAATTCGGTTTCATAGAACGATTGTTTTGTTTCTTTTAAAAAACTCTCTCTGCGTTCTGTGAATTGATATTCATACTGTCGCTGTGTTTCTGCTCCTAGATACTTCCAACCTGCAAAGATGTGTTTATCTGGTATTTGTCCCTTAGTGATGGGGTTTAACATCAGATGCTTTGTTGCAACCACATCTTGTTCAAATGCTTTTTGCAATCCACTGTAGGCATGACAAGTACAGGTGATTTCATATCGATATAGCTTTACTTCGTAAAAATCACCAGTATTACCCATTGCAATTAATTCGTCCCAGTTATCCCCCGGTTGCAATTTATAGGGGTCAGCTTTTTCCCAAGTTCTTTTAATTAAAGTATCAACGTAATCAACCTTAGAAATAAATCGAGAAATACCACGGATTTTTATAGTTTCTTTACGCTTCTCAATTTTGTTAGGAATGTGCAGATAAACAAAGTGTTTATAAACATCAATGGTGGCGTAATCAATGCCTGTTTTTATTTGCTCTGCCGACCAACCCCACCTTTGTAGTAAAGCTTTGGTATTCTCAACACTGTAAATGTGTCGCAGCGCATAATCTTCTGCGTTATTTTCGTGCAATAAGGATTTATGAAAATTCGAGTAATTGTAATTGGGGCGTGTGTGGGCTTTGGCAGAGAATCTTTGTGTGGCGTTCATTGAATGACAGAAAATAATTTTGTAGAGATGAATTACTTTTTGAGGAGATGGGGGTTAGATACCCCCTAAATTTTTATTGGTTAAAATAGTTCGCCATTTCCTCGGCTTCTGCTTCTTGGTAGCCTTGGATTAAATATTTAATTCTTTGGAGTTCTTCTTGTACCCATCTAGCACTGTTTGGAGAGAGATTTTTATTAACTAACTCTTTTTCAACGTTTTCATACAGCTTGATGGTGCGATCGCAGTGCTTGAGAATAAAGTTAAAGTCTTGCATTGTAAAATACCTTTAGCTATTTAATCAGTCGCCGAGGTGGCCACCTCGGTTTTTTTTCATACTTTTATTATAGCTTTTTTTAGCTATATAACAAGCTTTTTTTAGCTATAATAATATAAAGATTAGGATAAGAAAATGCAGATAGCTTTTACTGGGCC
Source organism: Anabaena sp. FACHB-83 (assembly GCF_014697485.1). NCBI lineage: Bacteria > Bacillati > Cyanobacteriota > Cyanophyceae > Nostocales > Nostocaceae > Anabaena > Anabaena sp. FACHB-83. The sequence goes on from NZ_JACJRY010000053.1 coordinate 27,600, forward strand.
ACGCAAACTGACTAAAGAGCAGGAAGGCTTGATACATAAGGATTTTGCTTATTTCATCTCGAACCACGCCTCAGACTGGCACGTAGGGGATGCTGCGGGGCTGGATGATTTCGTTAGACGGGCTGCTGCTTGCTACAACAAAACCCTGACCGTGTATGAAGTAGCAGGAAACCAACGCTGGCACTTTGCAGAACGTAGCAAGAGAATGATTGATGGTATCGCAACCCTGCCTGATGCTTGGCTGTATGCTTTTCCTAATAAGCCATGCCCAGAGGGGTGCAAGCCTTGTAAAAGCCCTAACGGCGGCGGGTCTGGAACGTGGCTAACAATTGCTTATGCTAAATATCGCGGTGTGCAAATATACTTATTTCCACAGTTTCAAACCAAATTTGAGGATAAAAGCTGGCTTCCCGAATGGCTACAAGATGAACCAGAAACCAGACAATTAAGCATCTTTGCGGAGTGACTGAAATGAAGTAGAGGGCTGTTGGTGGCGGCAGGATTAAACAACGAAGCGCGAAAACTTGGCCACCCACAGCCACCAACGCCCGGAACGCAATGGAAGGAATGGAGCCACATCCGCTATTTGACCCACCAAAAAACTTGATTGAAACTTTACACTATAGCTAAAAAAAACTATGGTAATTATAGCTAAAAAAAGCTATATTATAAGAGTGGAAGGTTAAACGACGTAACACCGGGGGCAATGAACCACAGCGCGGGATGTGGGGAGACGACAGGGAGCGAGTGAAACCAACCACCAACAGCAAACCCGTGATAGCTGTTGGCCAAAACCAAAGAAACAGGATGTTAAGACACTCTGGCGGCGGCAACCAACTCGATAGGTGGCAGACCACAGCAGCCCTAAAGCCTTTGATCGCAGGCATAAGCCATAAGTCGAGATTGTTGAGCCTAAGCTGTTGCTGCCACCACCGAGGACTGGATACCAATGGCACACCACCACTGCCACAGATACCTTTACCTCTCCTTTTTCTCTTTCTTCATTCTTCTCTCCCGCAAAAAATGAAGCCCAGGATTTTTGAACACCACCGGAGGAACGGAGGTGGTAAAATCAAAAATCGCTTCATTTTTTGCACCGCTTTTTGGCTGCTGCTTCCAAGTTTTGTCCACTTCATAAAGGACTAGTGGCAGCAGACGAAAAGCATAACAACTGCGAAGCAACCTTATATATTCAAAAATTTAAAGCGCAGCAACAGCTTAATTTAGTTTTCTAACTTCCACAAAAACTGCGATCGCTTAAATTTCCTGCCATTTGGCAAGTTACATCAAAAGGCGATCGCTCATAAAAAATATCTGCAAAGGCTTATTGTTTCGTACAAAGGTGTTTTGCCAGATGGCAATAGCAATAAGCGATCGCAGTTATCCCAAAAAAAGGGAGCAAAAGCCCCCCAACGAACTAACTGTAAACTAACTGCACCCTAGAACCGCGACTAGGCCAACCCAACTTGACCTGACCAACTGGCACAACGACAGGAACAGAAACCACAAACCGACTTGGCCCCACAGAAGGACAACGAACTTTGACCAAGTAACCGACAACCTCAGCCCACTTAGAAGCAAACTGGCCAGCCACACTCAACTCACTAAACCACACCTCAGCCACGAAACCAGTAAACGAACTGTCAGACTCGCGCCAGAAACAATCAACTGCACCAAACTCAGCAGCTAAACCAGCAACGAACTCAAATGGAACTGAACGCATAAACCAAACCTCACAACAAAACGACCAGCCAGAACAACCCCGGCTATTTTTTTAATGCGGAGGGTGTCAAGGGTGGCGGTTGGGGTCTGGGGTGTCCCCAGATATAAAAACGAAGTAACGATATTCCGCCACTTGCTCTTGCCCTTGACACCTGTAGCCACAATGAAAAAGCCGGGGTAGCCTCAGTGGCGACTGAACGCTCCCTTGGGGGCGGGGGGGGACAAAAATTAAAGGCGAAGCAACGATATCTCTTCTTCTATGGAAGTGCGATCGCTACTATCAAAACTTTACTTTAATCATTCTTTATGCTGTGTACGCTGCATATACAATAATATTTAGTCATAAAGATTAGAGCTAACACTATGGCTAGAGGTAATCCAAATCCAAAAACAGAGCATTTACCAAAGCAGAAAGCTAATTGGAATAATCTGCCTACTGAAGTTGCCAGAGTCCCAAAGATTTTCTTAGAGGAAATTTTAGGATATGCGCGATCGCTAGATGGACAGTGCAGCCCATTCGAGGCCATCATCTCTGTATTAGACAAACTCAAGCCTGATGAATTAGCGCAAATAAAGCTGGCCATAGAATGCTTATCTGGTACTGAATTAGTAGAACCAGATGTAAAGAATGATGCTTGCAGCAATTTGACGGAACATTCAGATTCGCCCCAGGAAGCACAATTATCTGATGCTGAGATTGCAGCGTACACTGCAAAGTTTGGATTTGTACCTTCTAAATATCAACTCGCTATAGTTGACTGGATTCTTAGAGGAAAAGGTAACGGCTGCTGTAATGCTGTGGCTGGATCTGGTAAATCATCCACATTGAAAATAGTTGCCAAAATCTTAGAAGAATCGGGATTAAGACCGAGTGAAATTAAAATCTGTGTATTTGGCAAACTCAACGCCCAAGACTTAATTAAAAAGTTTGGTCGAGCTTGGAAAGAGTCAATATCTACACTTCACAGTGCTGGTTTTACACTGGTGAAAAAAGAATTAGGTATTAGAAGCAGCTACGATATTGATGTCTCTGGGCAGAAGTATAAGCGCATCGCTCAAGATTTGGGTCTGATTCCTAAGCGTGGTAATGCAATTGGTAGACTACGAACTGAGGAAATTATTGGAAATGACAACGATTTTCTCACATTAATTGACTTGGTGAGACTAACTAATCAGCAGCCAACACAGGAAACAATTATTGCGATCGCTAAACATCATGAAATTGAGAATGTTTTTAAACCTGACTTAACAGCTAAATGGATTGCATATTGTTTACAAATTGGTGAAGAGAAAGCCATTAAAAAGGAATGCCTTGACTTTACTGATCAGATTTGGCTACCTGTGAAGTGGCGTTTAGGTGAGGCTAAATGGTTTCGTCCTTACAAATTTGTACTGGTTGATGAAGCTCAAGACTTAAACGCTACACAGTTAGAACTTGCGTTAATGCTGGCTGGGTCAACTGGTCGCATTCTGGCAGTGGGAGATCCAAGACAGGCAATTTTTGGCTTCGCCGGTGCTGATGACCAGAGCTATCAAAAAATAGTGCAGCGTACCAAAGCTATACAATTATTCTTATCAATCTGCTATAGATGCCCAAAATCTCATATTCAACTGGTCAAAAAAATCTACCCTCAAATACCCATTGAGGCTGCCCCAAACGCTTCTGAAGGAAGCATTCACCAAATAAGTAATGATGAAGTTGAGAAACTAATTAAAAATGGCGATATGGTCATTGGTCGCAAAACTGCACCATTAGTTCACCTGTGTATCAAACTAATTAGCAAAGGAATTAAGGCAACAGTTAAAGGTAAAGATATTGGGGAATCGCTCAAAAAAGACCTCGACGAAATAGCCAAACTGCCAGGATACAGTTTTCAATTTTTTAATGAAACTATATTAAATTATCATCAAATTAAAGCCCAACAATATCAGGGCTTAGACAACGAAGAACAGATGCTTGAAAATTTGAAAGATAAGTTGCAAGCAATCACAATTATTTATCAATCACAACCTCAAGCAAGAAATATTGAGGATTTGAAACTTTACATCGATAGCTTATTTAGTGATGAAAATTCCCCAATCACATTAAGCACTTGTCACCGCGCCAAAGGTTTAGAGGGGGAAAGAATCTTTATCTACAAACCTGAAGATATGCCGATGGTGTGGAAGAAGCAGCAGGATTGGCAACTGGTACAAGAAGAGAATTTACTGTATGTGGCGTTAACTCGCAGTAAATCTGAGTTGTTTATAGTGGGATATCCTGATTGGTACAATCCCTCTACTAAACCTACAATGAACGAAAATGATAGATTTACTAATGAAAAGAACAGGAAACCAACCCTGATGTTTGCTGCTATGGAATCAGAACATTGGAGCAGTGAAGACCCTGATTTTGATGATGTTGAATTTTGATTTAGAAAAAATGGAAAACTACAAATATAACGTTGTACCCACAGAGAATAATTTTATGTGGGCTAGAGCTTGGAATAGACAGGATGATATTCTGATTCAGCCTGATGGGTGGGAATTATTTGAATACCAGGATAATGAACCAGAAGAATGGCGTTTATTTATGCGTAACTCTGTAAGATGTTGTACTACGAGCGATGATTGGCAGCATAAAAAAGTTGACTAACCAATTCGCGATCGCTACTTTTCTTCTAAGAAACCAGGAACTTTAAAAACTGTATCATCGGCTAAAGTAATTAGTAGCGAGTAGTTTACCTTACATTCTTGTATCTACTCTCAATAATCAGTATAAATGTATAAAATACAATTTGGTTTTATCCGTGTAAATTCATGAAACTTTTATATTTGCTTTTCATCTTAACAGACATTTTAAAACATTCTATGAATTTACAGTTGATATTATTGAAACAGTTGTGTTAATATGAAATTATGGGGATGTAGTTTCTTAAATACATCGCATCATGAATCGAATCCCCAAACCCAATTTTAGAGAGCTAGTTTTAGGCACTGTAGTAATTCTCTGTTTACTAGGACTAATTGGACTTTCAATCATTGATGAAAATAGCCGTCCAGCCTTTCTTGATGTTGCCAAAGTAAGTATTGGCGCGTTTATGGGCTATCTAATCCCGAATAATCCTAATAAATAAACCCCGTTGATAAACAACGAGGTCTATTTACTTTTAGTGCAATGTAATAAACCTCTTGGTGCTGGTAACACCAGGAGTTTTCTTTTTTAATATTAACTCCATCCTCAATTGGCAAATAATAATTTTTAGCGATCGCTCCCTACACCATACAAGCGATCGCCTTTTCCTCTAAGAAAACCAACTTGCTAACTTCTAAGTGCTAAACTACTTCTGATAAATAATTATAGACTAACCTTTTTTTGATACAGTGAAAACATCTTCATGAGCAAGCAAATAGCAGGCAAATCGCTCTAAACTGGTGTATCAAATAAAGGATAATCCCAATATATTTTAAATAATGGGTTCAAGCGTATTTGGTATATTGTGGTGGCGCTCGCTTGTAGTCGATAATCCTTTTTATGCGATCGCACCTTTTAACTAGGTTACTTTCCTCTAAGAAAATTAACTTACTAAAACTAAACTACTTCTGGTGGCTGAATATGAGTTAGCCTTTTTTTGATACACTAAAAGTATCTAAGCAAGCCAGCAAACATCAAGCAATTGGTAGGCTAGTACTTCTAAACTGGTGTATCAAATAAAGGATGCTTTAAAATGTGGCTCCAATATGGACTTGATAAAGATAACACATTAGTTTCGATAGAAGATGCCCCGCGAGGCAAGACTGATTTAAGATGCCCCTATTGCGATGGGTTGCTAACTGGCAAGAAAGGCGATCGTAAGGAGCATCACTTTGCTCATACTGGAGAAACTTGCAGAGATGTAGAGCGTGACGAGCGCGAATTTCCTAATTTACCTCTGTATGACAAATTTAATATTTTCTTGACTGGTAAAGAATTTAAGCAGCTACAAAAAATTTGGAACCTTTATGGTAGTAAAGACAAAGGTATTCCAGATAAGGAAGTGCTGCGTATCTTTACTAAAGAAAAATTAATTGAGTTTAATTATTATCGCTATGAAAATTATCAATTTACGAAACTTGGTAAAATTCCCTTCGGCGCACTGTCTTTGAATTTATTTAATCAAATTCAAAAGCCGATGTTGCAAGAGAAGCTACAGCAACTTGAAAATAATGTGCAGTTAGCCTATCTAAACGATACTCCTAACTTTAATCAGTGCTTGAGAGACTTACAAATTTATCGCGCTGAGTATCTTAGAATTCTGCAAAATACCCTTTATTATCTGGAAATCAAAGCTGATGAACATACAATTTATAAAATCGGTGTAACTCGTCGTGATGTTAACGAGCGAGTCGCTGAGATTAAAAGCTATTTATCACCACATTTTAAAAATATCACAATTAAAGTACTAGGAACCTGGGCGCATCGGGGGAGTGTAGAAAAATATTTTAAGCACAGGTATGAGGTTTTTATTAAAAATTTCTCAATTAAAATACTTGGAACTTGGGGAAATCATAATACTGAATATCTCCTGTTCTTTACTCCAGAAGAAGCTAAAGCCGCATTACGCGATTTGAAACGAATGCAGTACAGAGCATTATCAGATATTGAAAGAGATATCCTAGATGGCAAGCCTAGCCAAATTGAACAGCTTATTGCAGAAAATGAACGGGCTGAAAGGCGATCGCAGGCAATCAAAACGGGCATGGAACGGGCTAAAAAATGGGGTCAACACGTTGGGCGGCCTGCGGTCAGCGAATCCGCAGAGGAATTTTTAGCCAAGCCATCATCACAAAAAGTAATTGCAGCGTTAAATGAGGGTTTGTCATTGCGGAAGGCTGCTGAAAAAGCAGATGTGGCGGTCAATACAGTTCGTAAGGTCAAAGCCTTACTGAATATATAATATTATTTTGGCAATAAAAGTCTGTCCTGATTATGAAGCCATTATTTGATAAAAACGAGTTAATAGAATTTGTTAAAAAATCTATAACCAATGTTTATAATGATGATTTAGATTGTATTTTTAAAGGAATTGATGACGTTGAAATTAAATCAATTAATAAACTTGAGAATAATGAGTACGAGTACGAATTTACAATTTTTGCTCGTGCTATCTTTAAATCAGATTATCCAAAGGATGCGGATTTAGATTCTATTGAGGCTGAATATATGGAACTATCTGTTTATGTATTTGTAGATGAAGATGGAAATTTTGAGTTTGATGAAGACAGTTTAGAAAGAATAAATTGAGGGTAATTATAATATGGATAATGTAGATATACATGCTGAAAGTAATATTTTAAAACCTGAAATATGGATTGAAGGATATTTTTATCGAGGTTATATGATTGAGGTTGTTTGGAATGATGAATTAGAAATATTTATGTACAGATTTATCTATTTTTGTCTTTCTAAACATGATGTATTCAACAAAGAGTTTCTCTGGTGGAAAGGATATAAATCAAAAGAAGAAACTCAAAAATATGCTGAAAGCTTTGTAAATCGGCTGGTGGAGGATCAACTATATAATAAAAATTGAAGTTGTTGCACTATTTAAAAGCGATCGCATCGCTAACCCATACACCCAAAAGGCCATCTATTTTCCTCTAAGAAAAACTATGGCATGACTAATCACTAAGCTATATTGTGTCTACATAAAGGCTCTGGTAGTTAGTGAAGAGTAAATATCGCCTCTAAGTTGGCTTTTCAGAATCTTCTGAAATAATTTTTCTGGCGATCGCTTCTAATATCGTTGATATCTGTTCAGGATTGGACAAATTCACCTGATACACAGTGTTCGCATGGACTTGATTACTACCGATTACCACCTGTAAGCGGGGCGTGAGTAGCAACGGAACAGAAAACCGGGATAAGAAAATTGAGTTGAAAAACTAGAAAAAACCGCAGCCATGTATATACATAGGTGAAAGGTTGAAAATGCGTCACTAT
>NZ_JACJRY010000054.1:0-35270 GCF_014697485.1 Anabaena sp. FACHB-83
ATCTTTTTTACGCAATTTTGCTCCAACTACAACAGAAATGGTTGATAAACTAATCTCAGTTGCACTCGACTTAATAAATCCTCAACATTTAAGAAACTGGTTTGCTAGTTGCTGCTACTGTACCTCATAACAGCCGTAGGTGCTGTATACGGCATTAGCATTGGTAGGTGCAAAGATTAATTTTGAGCAACTGAAAGCTGACTGCCCAGCCTTGGAAAATACGTTAAATGTTTCGCTTCTACTTCAATGTTTGGCGGTCAATTTACCAAACGCTCAATACAACTTATCTGACCCCAGGATAAAAGCAGCAATTGCTATTGATCCAGTCGTTAGCAGTATTTTTGGTCAAGCTAGCCTCAGCCAAATCAAAATTCCGGTAATGATTGTATCTGGTAGCTCTGATACTGTTGCTCCAGCTTTAACAGAGCAAATTGTACCTTTTACTTGGCTAACAACTCAAAATAAATATTTAGCACTTATCAATGGTGGCACACACTTTTCTACTATTGCAGAATCACCAAATGCCACCATACCTGTTCCTACACAGGTAATCGGTTCAAGTCCTGCCTTGGCACGTCGTTATGTTAAAGCTTTGAGTGTTCCATTTTTTGAAACGTATGTTGCCCAACAGTCAAGTTATCTTTCCTACTTGAGTCCAGATTACGTTAATACAATTAGTCAGCAACCACTACCGTTAAGTTTAATAAAATCTTTGACATCTGAACAACTACAAGAGGCGTTCAAATAAGGATTTTGAAGCTAGATAAACCTATAGAGTGATGAAATAAACACTAAATATTATTAATTTGGAAAGCAAGGATTAATAATTAGCATAAATTATGAATATAGCAACTCGCAATGAGCTAATTTATGTATTTCGCTTAACTCCAGAAGTATCACTGATTTGGACTACTTTAGGTTTATTGCTGTTAATATTGGCAGCAGCAGGTGCAAGTTGGTATTATAGCATCATTCACGAACAAGCAGTAATTTTTAGTGTAGAAAGTGCTGGAGGTGGAGCTTCGCAAGGTATTCTTGCTTTTGTGATTTTACTGGCCATTACTTTTATCACCATCATTGTTCATGAATTGGTGCATGGAATAGCGTTTGCTGCTTTTGGTGGTTCGCCACGTTATGGATTTAAATTTAAGTATTTCTTACCCCTTGCTTACGCCACTTCACCAGGTGACTTGTTTCGCCGGAATGCTTTTATTTTCATTGGTTTAGCACCATTGATAGTCCTTGATGTTGCGTGTTTGTTACTTCTAGCAATTTTTCCCCAAGCAAGCTGGTTAATTTGGGTAATTGCATTCAATACAGGGGGTGCAGTTGGCGATATCTGGATAGCAGTACAGTTATTACGTTGTCCGGCGTTGATTCAAGTTGAGGATAGAGAAGAAGGGGTGGCGATTTATGCGCCTCCTAGTGTAACTCGCCAAGAGCTACCTTTTGCTAAGGATAAATCTAGACCGCATTCAGGTTTAAAATCTTTATTAAAAATTGCCTTTATGGCTTTGGCTTTAGTACTAATTTCTAGTTTTTTACTAATACCAACTTTAAAAATATTAGAAATTCCTTCATTTATTATTGGTAATAATGCTTTCTGGATTTTGCGCTGGGTGAATAATCCTAACGGGTTTGGTTTAGAGTTTAATTTGATAGCGTTTATAATGCTATTTTCGATGTTATTGTTACTAGTTTTTTTAACTAAAGTTGTAAATTTCAACTTTCCAGCAAAATAAAGCTAAAAACTAGATAATTTTTGACTTTATTTTGCCCTTATACCCTTGTTTAAACCCTTAATTTTTCGTCTCCGTAGTTAGTTCTATGAATATAGCTTCTTTTTTTACTAATTTATAAATTAGTAATATGGCGATAACGAGCCTCAATGACGGAATAGATGCCATAAGCAATCAAACCTAAAGCCACTATACCTAAAATCCAAGGGACAAAGGGTTGCTGTGCTAAGGATGTCAATGCACCACCTAATCCTCTAGCTTGAGTGCCATCCAAAGATAGGTTATCTCCTGATTCGTCAAGGAAAACAAGGTCTTCTGCCAGTATCCCATGAAGTTGAAGCCAGAATTGTAATCTTAATAATTGAACCCTGTCTGTGGATGTGAAAGCGGTACTAGTAGTCTGCCTTTGCCTGTAGCCGGAGTGCGAGTTTGATAAACTACATAAGAAGGCGCTGATTTTGGTTCTATCGCTTGAATCTGGCCACTTAACCTCTCTGCTTCTACACGGATAATATCACTACGAGTAATAATTCCTACTAGTTTTCTGCCTTCGGTTACAGGTAAGCAGCTGAGATTATGACGATTAAGTATATGCAAAACATAGGCTAGTGTGGCTGTAGGGCTAACAGTCACTGGCTCTGGTGTCATGATATCGCTGATAGTTGTATTTCCCTTTATCTGTTGCGAAGCGTTGGTAACTAAATCTTTCTGAGTGATAATACTTACAACTTTACCATTATCTAAAATCGGGAAATTGCGATGGTGAGACTGAGAAAATGCTTGCACTGCTTCATCAATACTCATCTGGCTAGAGAGAGTTTCAACACGTCTTTGCATGACCTCTGCGGCGCTGAGTTGTGCTAACAGCCCATCGGTAGTTGGCTCTTTTTGAATGTGAATGCCTTTTCTTTCGAGTAAAAGGTCATAGAGCGACCTGTGATCAATTTTTTCCGCTACTAAATAGGCAACTACAGATACAATCATCAAAGGTAGCACCAGATTGAAATCTGTCGTCATCTCAAACACAATGATCACTGCTGTAATCGGTACTTTAGAGACAGCACTGAAAAATGCCGCCATCCCTACATGAGCATAGGTTGTTGCTGCACTCATCCCCAAGCAACTTTGTTCGGCAGTACCAACCAAATAACCAAGAGCCGAGCCTAAAACTAAAGTGGGAACAAGTAAACCCCCAGGCGCTCCAGAGCCATAAGTTAAAAGAATCAGGGTAAACTGGACTAAAAGAGCGATCGCGGCAAATAACCAATGAGCATCACCCATCAATATAATTTCTCTTAGCCCAGCATTATTACGAAAAGTTACAGGCAACAAAGCGATCGCAATTCCACTAACCAACCCCACAATTCCAATTCGCCAAGGTAAACTTAGGTGTAGTAAACGCTGATTCATCTCCAAACTAGCAATCACACCTTTATTAAACAAAATCCCTAATAATCCTGCCAATCCACCCAAAATCAAGTAAAAAGGGATTTCCTGAGCAAAGAAAGTCGTATGCCCAAATACTAAATTTATCTGACTCAAATCAAAGCTGTGACTACCATAAAGGCGAGAAATCACGGAAGCGATAAACGAAGCCAAAATAGCTGTGCCAAGAGTAATACCTGACACATCTTGAAGTAACTCTTCTACAACAAACAATACACCAGCGATCGGTGCATTAAAAGCAGCCGCTAATCCAGCCCCTGCACCTGCGGCAATCAGTTGACGGCGATGCTCAGGAGAAGTCGGAACCCAATTACTCAGTTGATTTGCCAAAGCTGCCCCAATCTGTACAGTTGGCCCTTCTCGTCCCAACGGCATCCCAGAACCCAGCACCAATGTAGCACTAAGCAACTTGACCAAAGCAATCCGCAGATTTAACGGCATCGGTACACGAGCCAACACCGCTTTTACCTCAGACATTCCACTTCCAGATGCTTCCGGTGCAAAACGCTCAACTAACCAACCAGCTAAAAGACCTCCGACTAACCCAATCCCCGGTAGCACCAAATAAGCAGGCCATAAGTAAGAAACATGGACTCGCCACGCCCCTGCCCAGTCCACAGCTTGTCCTAACAAAACTGCCGCTAGACCCGAAACTAAACCAATCAAGCAAGCTTCAGCAAACGCCAAGCGCCGAGGTTGGAGCATTTGTCGGGAAAGCCTCAACCAGAGAATTTTACCTCTGACGAACATATTCCTAGCAATCACTTGTCATCAGTGAAAGTCTGTAAATATCTGAAGTTTTTTACAGTGTATCTCATCAAGAACTACTTCCAAGAAAATGAAATTTAAATGAAATTATTGTCTACCAAAAGATAGACATACAAAACAGCAACTTTTTATTAAAGTCAATCAATTTACATGCTACAAAAATGAAATTTAAATGAAATCCTTTTCTGCCGAAAGATAGATATATGAAACTGTAAGATTTTATTAACACCTATCAATGCAACTGCTGCAAAAAATGAAATTTAAATGAAATGATTTTCCGCCTACAGATAGGCATATAAAAACGCAACTTTTTATTAACATCCGTCAATGAAACTGCTGCAAAAATGAAATTTAAATGAAATAACTTTCTACTCAAAAATCAGATATATTATTAAAAACTGATTGAGATGCCAGACTAATTGACTACTAGCTAAAAGGTGGTGTCACAAGTTGACCCCAGTATTCCAATTGCCCAAGTATATATAAACAGCCAAAACCTTAATATTATTGAATTGTCGTGCCAGGATAAAGCTATGGCTGGCACAAATTGTACTTTTAATTAAACCAACATCTCTGATTTGTTCAGCAGTTTTTCTAGCATCAACAGCAGATATACATTCTCTAAAAGTATTGCTATACAAGGTGTTTGTTCTTGCGTTAACTCTGGATAACTAACCAGAAAGTTGGTGAATACTCATTATGTCTGACGCTAATATCAACGCCAGATATTGATAGCTAACCAGAATATTAGTAGCCAGCATTTCAGAAAAAAAAGGTGATTGCTTATTATCTAGCCATCACCTTTAACTTAGTTAATGCGAGCCTTAATTATGGCATAAAAGACAAAGAATAATATAGAATGTCAAAATCTAATAAATAAAAAATTTACAAGCGATTAAATTTATATTCTCTTAAGATTATAAGTTGCTTAATGTTATCATCGCTCGCTAGAACAAAAGTGAAAAACATAAGTTAACGCTCGGTTAATACGCATACCTTTTAGTAAAATCTCCATCTTGCTGCCTTATCCTATCTTGGGCAACTTTATTCACGTCTCTATCAGTAAATTTTTCCAGAGTATATGAAGCGATTATTAAATTATTAGTAAAGACATGCAGAATTTACTAGTTACATACTGTATCTTTTATTTATGTTGAAATAGTGTATGTTTCTGATAGGGCAGCAGTACAAATCATCACCTAGTTGATGATTGACACCCTTGTAACAAACAACTTTCCTATGAAAATCTAGAAACTTATGAGAGAGCGAAACATCATGAGGTTTACGCGTAAGCGTAGGCTTCCAACTTTGTTATTAATAGTATGCTGTTCATTTGCCCTGGCCATATCTTCGGCAGCACTCTTCCCAGAAGTCGGTTTGGCAGGTATTTTCTCCTCTGCTCCCATTGGTAGTAATGTCCCAGACGATGCGACGTTATTAGCTCAAAGACAAACTGAGTTAGGCAATGGAATCAATAACGTATTTGATGTAGCAGAACCAGCACCAGGAATCGCATTTACTCCAGCAGAACGTGTTCCCCGACAAAAATTTGGTGCGGTTGGAGCCTTCCCACTGGGATTGAAAGACCTTGATGCCTTGGTTTATCCTTCTGCAACTCGCACACAAAAAGAGGCCTTGGTAGAAGGAATACAATTCTTTACAACACCCCACCTTGCAGTAGAAGGTGCAGGGCCAATTGCTAACCAACAAATGTGTTTAGGTTGTCACTTGAGTTCTGCTGAAGCTACTCCTAACAGCCGAGTTGTACGTGACGTTTCTAACGTATCTAGAGCTGGACGCGCGACACCAACAAACTTTAAGTTTACAGCCCTTGATCCTGCTACTGGCGGTGGAAGAGCAGCTGATAACCTTGATGCCATCAATAACACTGGAAGGACAGCCGCCTTTACAACCTTCGGTGACTATAATCCCTCACAGAATATCTTTGATCCTCTTGATGGAGTTGCCAGGGGCGGACTTTCACCACGCCTCGGCGGCTTTGTTCAACACACTCGTTTTTCCCTTCCTGAGTGTTTGCCTGAGCGCATTCCAACAATTGCTGAAGACCCAAACTTACCCAATGTTGATCCATTAACAAAACTTAGCTCTCTAGGTTTCCGAAGAGGTGTTGTAGAGTTCGCTGGGCCTCCATATATTGGTCGTGGTTTGATGGAAGCTATTCCGACAAACGACATCCGGCGCTTTGAAGATGAAGGTTCTGATAGTCAAAGTATCCCCTCATCTCTCAACAATGCAGGTATCTTTGCTTGTACAGGCGATTGTATTACTGGTAAAACCAACACTATTCCTACCCCAAATGGCACTACGATCGCTGCTGGTTCAGGCTTTTCCGGTGGTGTAGGACGCTTTGGGTTGCGGGCTAATGGTGTAGAAATCCTTCAGTTTGTTGCCGGTGGTTTGCAAGGGGAAGTTGGGTTTACAAGTATTCTCAACCGTAATGAACCAACAGACTCTCCTACCAACGCTGGTCGTCCAGGTTGTGTTGACCCATACCCCAACACCTTAGAATCACACCTCAGTGTGCCACTCAGCGAACGGAACTTTCTGCGGATGACAGCTCCTCCCGAATTTGGTGACACACTATTGGCAGTGTTGAATAATCCTACACGTTCTCGTTCTCCACAAGGCCCTGAAGGTCAAGTTAAGCGCGGTGCAGAGCTTTTTGGGATTGATTTAGTAGCTTTCTCTAACCGGATGATTCCAGGCCGCTTTCCCGCAGGTGGTGACGGTCGTGATCCTAATGCTATTAACCGTACAGATTCTATGGTGAGCTGTGCCAGCTGCCATATCCCTGTTCAAAGAACCGGTCAGTCACCAGCAGCCACAACCAGAGATGGTGCGATCGTTGCTCAACATTTGAGCTATAAGTGGGCTCCTATTTTCTCTGACCTACTTCTGCACAACGTACCTCAAATTGATGCAGAACGCTGGGCTTCCTTACCTCGTGAGCCGTTAGTTGTTAACAGAACATATCAACCAACTCTTTCTAGAGAACAAGGTGCTAGTACTGCTGTAGGTCGTTCCTTTGCTACCTTTGATATTCCGCGTAACTTAGCTGGCGACGTATTTGCCAATGGTCAAGCTGCTGCGTTTGGTGATGAGTTCCGCACTGCACCCCTGATGGGCTTGGGTAGAATGGGCGCTCCATTCTTACATGATGCTCGTGTGTACTTAAGCCGACTCACAGTTAACAGCAATCCTGCTGGTACTGTATTCACTAACAGTCAAGTTACCAATGCACCATTAGTTGTACGTACTTTAGATGACGCTATTCGTGCAGCTATTGAGTTACATGATTTACCAGCCCCCGATGATAGTCGGACACCTACCAACCTCCCTGGAGCAGGATGTCCAGCACCACTAGGGGGAGCCATTGGCAACATTTCTTATGGCTCTTCACCAGCAGACGTGATTTGTCCTCCTTACAATAGCGAAGTTTCTAGAACCCATCGCAGTGATGCAAAGGAAGTCATTCGTCGCTATCGTTCTTTGAGTCCTGCTGACCAACAAGCCATGATTGAATTCCTCAAAGAGTTATAACTTGACGACTACTAAATATTCCTAGCTCTCAAGGAATTTCATCATTGTTCATTTTGATAGTTAGAGGAGAGATGAGCAATGCTCACCTCTCCTTTTTTGTATTACACGGAATTTTCAGGTAAATCATCGATTTATTTAGGTAAAAGTTATGGCGAATATAAATGGTACAAGCGGAAATGATAACCTCATTGGCACAGCTGGCGATGATATTATTAGAGGCTTTGCTGGGAATGATACTTTATTGGGCAATGGTGGCAACGACATTCTAGATGGTGGTGCTGGAAATGATAGCCTCAATGCAGCCACTGGTTTTGTCAGTTCCACAGGAAACAGTATCCTCAGAGGTGGAACAGGAGATGATTTTTTAGATATTACCCGTTCTTCTGGAAATAACCTTTTAGAAGGGGGTGATGATAATGACACTCTACTAGCTCTATTTTCTGAAGGCAATAACCTTATTAGTGGTGGAGCAGGTGATGACATAATTGATATTAGTACCTCCACAGGTAATAATCTTGTGGAAGGTGGTGATGGCAATGATGAGATTTATGCTGAACGTGTAGCCGGAAATAACAGCCTTTATGGTGGTGCAGGGGATGACACCTTTTATCTGAGCAACATTGTGCCACAAGAACCCAGTCCTGCCACTATAGCGACGCAAACAGTCGATGGTGGAGACGGGGAAGATTATCTTTTTGTTGATTACAGTGATGCTGATGCAGCAATATCTTCAACCTTCAATAGTGCCACCAACACTGGCACCATCACAGCCGGAAGCAATCAAGTCAGTTACAGCAACATCGAACGTTTGAGCTTGATTGGTACAGAGTTCGATGATTTCATTACCATTAGTAATGCACGTTTAGATGACAGCATTGATGTGAGCGATGGAGACAACAACATCGCTGGTGAAGGTGGAAATGATGTCATACTAGCTTCCTTTACAACTGGGAATAATACCATCAGTGGCGGAGAAGGTGATGACATCATTGATATTAGTACCTCCACAGGTAATAATCTTGTGGAAGGTGGTGATGGCAATGATGAGATTTATGCTGAACGTGTAGCCGGAAATAACAGCCTTTATGGTGGTGCAGGGGATGACACCTTTTATCTGAGCAACATTGTGCCACAAGAACCCAGTCCTGCCACTATAGCGACGCAAACAGTCGATGGTGGAGACGGGGAAGATTATCTTTTTGTTGATTACAGCGATGCTGATGCACCTATCTCATCCACATACAATACTTCAAACAACAGTGGCAGAATTACCGCAGGTACAAATCGGATTCGCTACAGTAACATCGAAAGTCTAAATATTATTGGCACAAGCTACAGTGATAATATTGTTGGTAGCAATGGCAATGATGCACTTTTTGGTGGTAGTGGTGGTAACGATCGAATCAGTGGCGGTGCTGGTAACGATACATTGAATGTTGACTATTCGACCGGGAATAATCTGCTAAAAGGTGATGTAGGAAATGATACGCTTTCTGCTATTGGTGCTTCTGGTGATAACACCTTAGATGGTGGTGCTGGTGATGATAGGCTAATTGCGGATGATTCCATAGGCGATAACTTGCTAAATAGTTTTAGTGGTAATGATTATCTTTCTGTGGTTGGTTCGTCTGGAAATAACACCCTCAATGGTGGTGCTGGTGACGATACATTAGTTGCAGATGATTCCACAGGCGATAACTCACTCAATGGCGGCAGTAATGATGATTATCTGTTTGCGGTTGGTTCGTCTGGAAATAACACCCTTAATGGTGATACGGGTAACGATATATTAGTTGTGGATGATTCCACAGGCGATAACTTACTCAATGGTGGCAGTGGTGATGATTATCTGTCTGCGGTTGGTTCGTCTGGAAATAACACCCTCAATGGTGGTGCTGGCAGAAACACATTAATTGTCGATAATTCTACAGGCAATAACCTGTTAAATGGTGATAACGCTGATGAGTATCTGTCTGCTGTTAATTCATCTGGGAATAATACCCTTATCGGTAGAAATGGTCACGATATATTAATTGTGGATGATTCTACAGGTGATAACCTGCTGAGTGGTGACAATGGTAATGATTATCTATCTGCTGTTAATTCATTTGGAAATAACATCCTCAATGGAGGCAATGGTAACGACACATTAACTGTGCAGAATTCTAGTGGCACTAATGTACTGAATGGTGGCAGTGGTAATGATAATCTTTCGGCAATGGGTGCTTTAGGGAATAACACTCTCGATGGTGGTACTGGTAACGATATCCTAATCGGTGGTAGTGGAAATGATGTTTTAATTGGTGGCACAGGTAACGACCTGATCACAGGCGGTAGTGGTGCAGATACCTTTGTCTTTAATCGTTTTAATGAAGGTATTGATACGATTACTGACTTCAGTATTAGTAATGACATCATCCGGATATCTGCGGCTGGTTTTGGTGGTGGTTTATTAGCTGGGGCGCTGTCGATTAGTCAGTTTACTTTAGGAACTTCTGCAACCACGACTGATCAAAGATTCATCTATAACAACATTACTGGTGCGTTGTACTTTGACCAAGATGGTAATGCTGGTGGATTTAGACAGGTGCAACTTGCACAACTGTCTAGTTCACCTGCGTTGAATGTCAGCAATTTTGTGATTGTTTAAAGACTGTCGCAAAATAAACACAAATTACGATCGCCCATAGATACCCAACTTTTGACAGTTGGGTATCTGAACACCTGTAATCTGTCAAAATCAATTGGGTAGAGTATTACAGAGGAATTCGGACTGTAAATGTACTCCCCAGTCCGAGTTGACTTTGAACGTGAATATTGCCTTTGTGGGCTTGAGCGATCGCTAAAGCAATGGCTAAACCCAAACCAGAACCACCAGAACTACGAGAGCGATCGCGATCTACTCGATAGAACCGATCAAAAATTCGTTGTTGATGTTCGAGGGCAATACCAATTCCTGTATCTTGGACTTTAATAATGGCGTAAAGCTCATTAATTTCTAAAAAAACAGTGACTTTTCCGCCACTGGGTGTTGCCTGAATTGCATTAATAATTAAGTTAGAAATTAAACGATAAAGCTGTTCTTCATTTCCCTGGACATAAAATTTTTTTGTCACTGGCATCTGTCCAGAAAGATTGACGTGATTTTCTACAGCTAAAGATGCTAACTCTTCAATTAAATCGCTAATTAAATCATTCAAACAGCAAGGTTGATGTTCTGCTGCTATTTGTTTTTTATCTATCCTTGTCAACAGCAATAAATCACCAACTAATTGTGATAAGCGATGATTTTGGCGTTTGAGGACATCTAAAGTTCCATGATGTGCTTTTGCTTCTGGCTGTAACTTGATTGCGGCTTCAATGGTAGAGTGCATTGCTGCTAAAGGTGTGCGGAACTCATGGGCAGCATCAGCAGTAAATTGTTGCATCTGTTGATAGGAAAGATACACAGGTTGCATTGCCCTTTCTGCCAACCACCAACTAGACAAAGCCACAAAAATCATCGAAATTGGCAGTCCCAAAATTAAAGTTAATCTCAAATAAGCTAGATGTTGCTCTAAATCAGTAATACTACGTGCTACTTGTAAATAACCTGAAATTTGGTTTTGAGTATACAAAGGTAAAGTAATTTGGCGGTATCGCGTACCAAAAGCATCAGTAATAATTTGCCAAGGTTGTGATGATATAATAGGTTTTAAATTATCAAATTCTATGCCTGTGCTGGCAAATACTTTTTCTGAACTATCTAATAAGCGCACATAGTAATTAACCTGATTTCCTACCTCATCTATTGGTTGTTTAATAATAGTTTTTTGAGGCAAACAGTTTGTAGAAGCTATACATAATTCTAAGGAAAGTTCTTTAGCTAGTTCCTGTAAATGTCCAGGTTGTTGCCAAGCTGGTTCAACACTTTTACGAAGTGCCTTGGCGACTGATTTTAATCCCTGATCTATAGTTTCATAATAACTATGGGCAACCACAGTATATACTCCGAAACCAGATAGCCCTAAAATACTACCCATCACTAGGGTATACCAAGCGGCCAATCTCAACCGAGTTTGGTAAAAAATAGGATTACGTTTCATGTAAATCAACTACTTATTTCTGTAGTCTGAATATTAAGACGATAGCCTACACCATAAATAGTTTCTATTAAAGCTTCGCTGTCTTCTTCTCCCAATTTACGTCTCAATAAGCGGATTTGCGCTGCTACGACATTGCTGACTGGTGCTGTACCAATTTCCCAAAGTTGATTAATAATTTGGTCACGGTTGATAATTTGGTTAGGATGTCGCATAAAAAACTCTAAAAGTTGAAATTCCTTAATCGTCAAAGTTAATACTTGCGTGTCTCCGTTAAAATACTGGCGAATCAGTTCATGAGTGTTGTAGTTAAGCCTCAGATAACCTACTTCTAAAATTCGAGGTTTGACTTGGGGTGTAAATGTTATGCCTGTGTAAGAAGCCCGTCTGTGCAATGCTCGCAATCTGGCTAGTAGTTCTGCCATATCAAAAGGTTTAACTAAATAATCATCCGCACCGCTATCTAACCCAATAATTTTTTCTTCCATACGGTCTTTAGCCGTTAGCATTAACACAGGTAGAGTTGACTGGCACTGTCGCAACCATTTACACAACTCTATTCCAGAGACTCCAGGCAGCATCCAATCAAAAATCGCTAACGTGTACTCAGTTGAGCTATTTTCGAGATGTTGCCATGCTTCATTCCCATCTAAAAACCAATCTACTACATACGCCTCATGGCTGAGAACTTGTTTGATAGCTGCACCTAAATCTGCTTCATCCTCAACTAATATCAGTCGCATAGTTAACACAGTACCTAAAAGCTGCTGAAAATTTCTGCTTCTAGACGGATAATATCATTCCGCACCAAGACTAGTAGTTTACCAACCCAAAATTGCAGTTTAGGTCGAGCAGGGGGAGAAAATTCCTCCCTCTCCAGCCCCCTCAGCCTGCCACTATGCAAAGTTGCTGTGACAGACTACTAAGGGTAACTGACTACTCGACAGCTTGAGTAAATAACCAAGACAGTTCCCGCAGGCGGCTTGTACAATCTTCGTTCAGATATCGTAAATGTGCTTCAATGTCATCAGAATTTCTGACAAAGCAGCATTATCTGTGCGATCGCTCTCTAAGAATAGTGAGTTTCTACTCAGCACTGTTATATGTCATCCTCATACCCTTGATGCTCGATAGGAACACACATTGGTGTTCCGATAATTGGATCAGGTACAATCCGACATTCTAAGCCAAATACTTCTTGTAACGCTCTTCCATCACTCTAGGCAGAAGAAAATAAGAAATCGCTGGATTTGTAGGGTTTTGGGATAGCACCGTGCATTCGATTCATCAATGCAATTAATATGAGAAATCCAATTGATAAATGCGAAACTGGAAAGACTCTCAGCTAAGGTTTGAGTAAATTAAAGAATATGAAAGGTTGAATGACTAAAGTTAAGACTAACTATCAAGTAAGCACTTATAACCATTTCTGCATTTGGGAATAGTCAGTTACCCGAAAATCAGCCCAACCTAATTCATTTTTACTCTGCTTCATTACGATTTGTCCATTCTCGCAATGCCCAAAGGCTAATTAAAGCTGCTAATCCAGCACCAAGTGAGTCCATAATTAAATCAATAATGGTGTCATCCAAACTTCCAATGACTTGAGTATTCAGAATTTTACCCGCAGACCATTCTACAATTTCCCATAAAGCACCGATCGCAATTCCAAAACTCGTAACTGTCACTATATACAAAACTGTATGATTGCGAAATACATTCAACATGGAACTGTATACTAAAAAGCTCAGGGCGAGAGTAATCGAAAAAGTTGTATAAGCATGAACGATCTCGTCATAAGGCCCTGGTATACCAAAGAAATTCCATACCCAACCAATAGCATTGAGTAATGCAGCTAAGACAAACAAAAAATCAAATAAGGTTGGTAATTTATCATCTCGAACAACAAATACAAAAGATGCTATTAAAAAGAATGCTAGACCTAAAGCATTTAGCCATTTACTTTGAACTGCTGCGGCGATCGCAAAGATTGCTAGTATAGCTTGTCCTAGCCAAGCAATAACTCGATAACCCCGCCAATTTAAACTTTTCATCCTATTGTTCCCAATCTTTAATATTGCTGTTATTACCTAAATTTTTAATAATTTGGTTATATCTTTCTTCTATATCTTTTTGGTCTTTGGGTTGGGAAATTTCCGCCAGACTATTTTGTAAAATCATGTCAGCATGATGTCGCAGGATTGCTTGATATTTAGAATTATCTGTGTAAGTAGCAATTGCAGCTATAGCTTCTAACAAACTAATAGTGACTGCAATATCAGCACATCCATAGTGGCGAATTTGGTTAAAAGCTGCATCCATCAATTCAGTAAATTTGACACCTTCGGCAATGACGCGCAGTTTATTATAATGGTCGTAGCGATAAGGCGAGGGAAAATTTCTCTGTACAAGATGACATAATCCGGCGCTGATTTGGTTAATACAACGAATAGCAGTAAATGGATCATTCACTGCCGGGGATAGCGCACGTAGGGCAATTTCTACTAATTGATCGATCGGAAATTCTACATCTTGTTGTTCAGTGCGTTCTTTACCTAAAATAAAGGCATCATTGATTTGCTTAGTCAGGTTTTTATTGACTTTCTTACCAGGAAAAACTAAGACTAAATCGCCACCTTGAATGAGAAATTTTCCGGGATGAGTTTGCAAACTAATGAGCAAATTATACTGACAAGCAATATTCATTAATTCTGCGTCATCAATTGCTTGTAAATAACCTGTATTGTGAGCGCAAATCGGTGAGGCTTCGTCCTCAAAAGATGTAGGAATTTCTGTAAATCCTTGTCTATCTTCTGGTTCACTCAACCCGATTTTTTCAGGAAATAAACGTTCAATGGCTGAATGTAAATCTGCACTAACGTTATGAATTACATGAGATGCTTGAATGATTGTAGAAGCATGATGAATAAAATAAATTAAAATACCAATGCTAATAATTGCCAGTAAAACACCAACTGTCACTGCTAGTTGTGGCACAAACTGGCTATATTCGTCTCCTTCTCCATGAATGGTTCGCAGTACGAGTAAGCAGTAAATGAATGTACCAAGAAATGTGCCGAGTACAATTTGATTGCCTGTATCCTGCATAAAATTACGCAGAAGCCGGGGGCCAAAATTAGAAGCAGCCAATTGCAGAGCGACAATGGTAATGGAGAAAGCTGTAGCAGCAACGCTCACCATTGAACTTGCAACAGCTTCTAAGAGCGATCGCGCTCCATCTGCGCCCCCAGTGTAAACCCACCAATAGTTAATATCTATGTTGTCTGTGCGGTCAAGATTCAGTATGATGAAAGCTAAAACAGTAGCTACCATCACCATAACTGCTGGTATAAACCAATAACTTGAGTGGAGTTGATCCCACAGTTTGCTGATCTTGACGTTTCGCATTATTCGTTAGTTTGAGTGTCTATTTTACTGTTACCGTTTTGGGTAGAGTGGGCTTGTGCTAGTAGCCTAAGTGAATCGCTGACACGGCGAGGCTTGGGTACTTCAGTTTTACCTTTAGGCCAACCTTCTCGCTGACGGGAGCGATCGCCATCTTTCTCTTCGGTTTGGTCGTGGAACAAAATTTGTTGTGTGGGGAAGGGCAAATCAATGCCGTTTTCCGTCAGTTTTTTCTTAATTGCCATAATTATCTTATCCCGCGAAGATAAATCATCTGCCCTTCTAGGTGGATTAATCCACCAACGTACACGAATATTGACGGTGCTTTCAGCTAATTCCATTGCCAATACATCAGGTGCGGGATCTTTTAAAACTTCGTCTATACTATGCAGTGCCTCTAACATTAATTGCTTGGCTAAATCAATATCATCGCCGTAGCCAATGCCGACATCATATTGTAATCGGCGGTGTTCAAAGGCTGTATTAACTGTCACCGAATTTGTAAATAACTCCGAGTTAGGAATCACAATTCGCCGACTATCATAAGTTCTAATTGTTGTTGCCCTTGTCTCAATATTTTCTACAGTACCTTCAAAACCTTTAAAGACAATTTGGTCGTCAATTTGAAAAGGTTCTGTCAGCAAAATCAAAATCCCTGCTAAGAAGTTTTGCAAAATATCACGGAAGGCAAAACCAATGGCAACACCACTAATTCCCAACAGTTGCACCAAGTCACCAGCCTTAAATGTGGGAATCACAATTGAAAGGGCAATGAACAACCCAATCAAAATAATAATTCCTTGGGCTAATCTACCTAACACTAATCCTAAATTACGTGCATAGCGATGGTTACGAGTTAAACGTTTAACTAATGCTTTAATTCTGCTGGCAACCACCAAAAATAATATAAAAACAATCAACGCTAAGACCATGTTTGGTAACAAAGCGATGAAACCGTCAATCATACTTTGAAATTTATCCCAAGCGGCGGAGATTTCTGCATTCATAAACATTCCTCATACAGTTTTAAATTTATATGGATTCTCATGAATTTGAATTTTGATGCAATAGTTCTTGAATCTCCTCTCGCAAGGCAGTAATTTCTGTTTGCAGTAGTTGAATCGATTTCGCCCCAGCTAACTCGGCTTCGTCATTATCAGCATCACGACCAATAAAGAACGTTGCCAGAGTTGCAGTTACATAGCCAAACACGGCAAAGGCATATAAAGCTAAGAAAAAACATAGCACTCGTCCTTCAGGAGTTTTCGGCCAATACTCAGAACCCATCGTTGTGATTAACATTGCTGTCCACCACAAAGCCGCACCGTAATTGTGCAGCCCAGATTCCCCAGGAACTTCATTTTCAAACGCATACATTCCGGCTGCTCCTAATAAAGTAATAATCATGGTTAACGCCACAACATAACCAAAGCCGCGACGGCTGACACTGGCTGATAAAACTCGCATTCCTCGGTTAGCACGAGTCATCACTCGCAACAGTTGTAACCCTCTGACTACCCTTGCTGTCCTTAAAATTCTGACGACTCGGAGAACTCGAATAGTACGTAATGCTGGCAAAAATAAAGAAATAACTGTTAACCAGTTGTTTTTAATATAAGAAAGTTTATGTGGAGCGATCGCTAATTTTAGGAGAAAATCTAAGATAAAAATAATCCAAATAGTAATGCTCACAGCTTGTAGTAAAGAATTTAATCCCCAAATAATCTCGATGATAAATAGTGCTAACCATACAAAGCCCAGTATTAACATTGGCGTTTCTAGCCAATCTTCCAACTGTTGCAAGACTTCGCTGCGTTCTCTTTCTAGGGCTTGTTTTTCGGAAATTTTAGAACTATTCATCATAATTCGAGGTTCATTTTTTACTAGCAGGAAGTTCTAGTACATTGACACTAACTAAAGGTGTGACATTAAAATCTTGGTTTAATAACTGAGTTTGAATTGCTTGGGTGAGGCGATCGCTAATTTCTTGATTCGAGGTTGTAACTTGCGGTTGACGCTGTACATAAATTACCGACAGCAGTGTATCCTGACCTGTAATATCAGAGCGAATGAAACGCACATTCGCCTCGACTAATTTGGCTAAACCAACTTGTTTCACCGTTTTCTGCACTTGAGCATTGGCACGTTGGGCAAGGCTAGAGCGTTGCAAATTGGGAGAATTGATAAACTGCCAAGTTAGTAAACCAGCCAATGTAATCACAGTGATTACCAAAGCAGAATAGAAGACTCGCTTGTTACCCCGTTGATAACGAGTTTCTTGTGCAGACAAACCAAATACCCGGAACAACAAAGCTGCCGAAAAATTAATTCCGCATAGTTGCAAAAATAATAAAAACAGCCCCGAAATTACTATGTCCCAGCGACCAATTGCACTGGACATCCCGATAATTCCCGCAGGTGGGGCCAAAGAAGCCGCAACTAACATTCCTGTGGCGGCTCCAGATACTAAACTGCTGCGTTCTGACTGCACCAAGTTTAACGCCCCGGCGGCTCCGGCTGCCAATGGTAAAATGACTGCCACTGCTGAAACTTGGCTATTGTCTAGCATTGAACTGGTGGCAATTTCTTGCCTTAATATCAAACTCAGTAGCCAAGTTGTAATAATAGTTACAACTAAAGCAGCAAAATACCTTAAAATGCTTATTCCCAGAAGTGCGCGATCGCCCCATGCAGTTGCAATGGCCGTATTCATGGCTGGGCCTGCAAACGGCGCAATCAGCATTGCTGCTACCAACAAGTAACTTGTATTCGTATACAACCCAGTCCAGACAACAAAACCTGCAAGTGCCGCATAACCAATAAAACCACGCCAAGAACCAACACTTTGCAACCCCGAAAGTAAAATCTCAATCGGACTGCGTTCTTCTACATCCACCACTTGTTGCGGTGCTTCTGACGCAGGCGGTTGCAGAGTTATCACCCCAGTCGGTATCAATGTGACGTGTACTTTCGGTAAGTCTTGCAATTCCTCTAAAACTTTGCCTACTTCTCGATTAGAAACGTGAACAATTACCACATCAATCGGTTCATCTGCATAGCCTTCAAACCGCGCCAGATTTTTCCCATGATGAGATTTGGCGATTTCCATCACGGCTATTCCATTTCCTTGTGGCACTTGGATCATGAGTTGACGCATTTTTACCTCCCATCGCTAAGAATCTAGTTTTTTAGGCGATCGCTCTACTATCCAAAGAGATATTTTTCAGATATATTTCCTCCTGCATTCCAGTTTTATTTTTAACTATCAAATTAGTAAATAGTTTATATATGATGCAGGATTGCAGTTAAATAAATACTCTTTTACCACTTTAAATTAAATATTGAAATAATTGAGATAAATTATTGATTCTAGGTAATTTTTATATTTCTTATTATTTTGAATTTTCGGATTTTATGTATGAATTGCTTCTAAAGTAAGAAATAAATTCAGCCTTTAGTTACATTTTATTTCTATTAACAGTTTTAGCAATAAAAACTCACTCCTTACTAATCAATTTTGAAGTTTAAAATAAAGAAAAAATTACAAAATAGGAGGCTGGCATAATGGCTCAATTAACTAAATTAGCTTTAACTAGTATATCTTTACTATCTCTTAATTTGGTAGTATTTACAGTTGGAGCATTAGAAACATCTGCCCAATCTTCTTCTACTTATTTTAGTGACGTTCCACCTAATTACTGGGCGCAGCCATTTATTCAAGGTTTAGCTGCCAGAAATATTGTAGCGGGGTATCCTGATGGAACATTTCGACCACAACAACCAGTAGATCGAGATGAATTTGCCGCAATTATTCGTAAAGCTTTTGATCAACCACCAGTTCGTCAAATAAAAAGTGGTGCTGTATATAAAGACATTCCTGCTAACTACTGGGCTGTGCGTCCTATCGAAGAAGCTTATCAACAAGGATTTATGACAGGTTATCCTGGTGGTTATTTTCGTCCTAATCAACCAGTTTCTAGGGTCGAAGCCATAGTTGCTTTAAACAAAGGGTTGGATTTAATTAATAATCCTGCCGCCGTCTCTGTTCCCACCACAGCAAAAGAAGTGCCTCAACAAACCCAACCAAAAGCTGCAAAAAGACGGATTTTCTTACCTTTAGCAATTACAAGTTTAATGCAGCCTTTACTCATACCACAAGCCCAAGCTGCTCAAACTAATATTGCGACTCCTACAACACCTGCAACAACTAAACAACAAGCGACCAATGTGAGTAATCCTGCATCAGTAATCGTTGCTAATAATTATGCTGATGCCAATAAAATTCCCCAATATGCTGTAGGAAGCGTAGCCGCAGCTACAAAAAGAAATATCGTGGTCAACTATCCAAAAGCAAATGTTTTTAATCCCAATCAAGCAGCAACTAGAGGAGAAATTTCCGCTTTAGTTTATCAAACTTTGGTTTCCCAAAATAAAATACAACCAATTGCTAATAATTCACCTGCCAATAAATACATTGTTGAAACTCAGACGAACAACCAAAATCTTCAATAACTGATAATTCAACAATCATTTAGCTGGATATCTTTCTTAAGGAAGAAGGAGGAAAGACATAAATTTTTAGCATAGTAAATATAGCTATTGGAGGAAAATCAGCATGGACTTATACAAACTTGAAGATTTCGCTGCCCAATCTGACAACACGGATTTTGATAATTACAATATCAACAACTTCGATGTTTATTCAGACGTTGATAATGATAAAATTGGCACAGTCAAACACATTTTAGTAGACGATTCCGGTCGTTTTCGCTATTTAGTAGTTGATACAGGTTTTTGGTTTTTTGGTAGACAAGTTTTGTTACCCATTGGACGTTCCCAAATTGAATACAGTAATCAGCGAGTGTATGCTAAAGGGTTGACACGAGAGCAGGTAGAAAATCTCCCAGATTTTAATGATTTGGAGAAAATCGAT
Organism: Anabaena sp. FACHB-83; assembly: GCF_014697485.1. NCBI lineage: Bacteria > Bacillati > Cyanobacteriota > Cyanophyceae > Nostocales > Nostocaceae > Anabaena > Anabaena sp. FACHB-83. The sequence continues at coordinate 19,935 of NZ_JACJRY010000054.1, forward strand.
TATGACTATGAAGAAAGAGTACGTGGTGTTTATCGTACTCCAGTCCGACAATCATCCTTAGAAACATCCACCCCTGTAGATGCTCCACCTATCACAAGCGATCGCAAATCTCATGCTCATGATCGTAATACATATAAGTATGAAAGTGAGCCAAATCTCTACAATATGAACGAACAGGATCATCAAAATCTCAAACTATACGAAGAACGATTAGTTGCCAATAAATCCCGTGTTAAAACTGGAGAGGTAGCTATTGGTAAGCACACGGAAACTGAAACAGCTAAAGTTTCTGTACCTGTTGAAAAAGAACGTGTAGTTATTGAACGTACTACTCCCAGCGCAGATGCTAGAAATGTATCACCTACGGATGCCGACTTCCGTGAAGGAGAAGTCACCCGTGTAGGAATATATGAAGAAACTCCTGATATTCACAAAGAAGCTGTTTTGCGTGAAGAAGTAAAAGTTAAAAAAGTAGTTGAACAAGATACGGTGGAAGCTGAAGAGACTCTTCGTCGTGAGGAATTAGATATTAATAAAGATGACAAGAGATTTCGTGACAAAAAGAGAATCTAATTAATATCAATTCACGGGAAACTAAATACCTTTATGCAAACCCAGAGTGAAGTAAATCAAAGTTTTTGTGAAGCAGGAGCCAATAGTATCAGACACGGTAGATCATCAATTATCACTGTGTCTTTTTTTAATTTGGAATCGGTTGTCGCCAGTTATTAGGAAATGGTAAGACATTAAAATAGATGAGTCCTTCAAGAATACCTGTGGCATCAGGGTAATGAGTTAAATAATGCCAAGGGTAACAGGTATTGTAATACCACCAAAGAATTTCTGTCTGAGCGTTACCAACAATAATACCAGGCGATGGAAGTTGAAATAAACTCATATCATTTCCTGAACCTCCACACACAATGGTGGCTGTTGGATCTACTTTTAACAAGTGTTGTAAATATCCTACAGCTTTACCTTTGTTACTACTCTTGGGTATGATGTCAATGTCTCGACCGTTGCTAAAAATTACCTGAGCTTGTAATCCCATAAATGTCAGTAAATCTTGCAAATCTGTGATCACTTCCAATGATGCTGACATATCCAGGCAAAAACTTAATTTCCAAGGAGTTTGTTCAATATCTGGTTGAGCTTTTAAAACAGAAAAGTAGCTGGCTACTACAGCAACTTCATCTCTTTTCCAGTCTTGTGAAATATAATTAGCCCAGTCTTTTTCTAAAAGCAAAGCTTGTTGATAGATTTCACTACCTACGCTTGCAATTAAGTAATCTGATTTCAAAAGTTTTGCTTGCGCGATTAATTGACGACTAGAAGTATAAGAGCGACCAGTAATATAAACTAAATGAATTTGATGGCGGATACATGCTAGTCTTTGATTTAAAGCGTCAATAGCTCGATAATTACCTACTAAAATAGCATCTAACTCAATCACTAAAAGTAGTTTCATATTTTCTAATCTCTCAAAATTTCTTTAAATACACGAAGAGTAATTTATTCCTGTATTTAAAATCACTAGCTTTAGGATTGCTATATACAAATAGTCACACTCAACTAGTTACCCATTGAACAAGATCATTAGAAAAAGAATCAATGAGTTTTTCTAAAGCTTTAATTTCATTAGACTTTAAAGTTGTTGACTTTAACAAATTTTGAATTTGCTTTTCTAAATCAGGCGTTAACTTTTTATTTTGAATAACTTCCTGAACAAATGTATCAACTGTCAAAGATTGATAAAGTTCATAAATTTGATTACCAACTCCTGGAGTGCTAAATCGAGACTGCACCCATTTCCGTGCAGCATTACCGTAACTTTCCTGGAGAATGGGATTTTCTAATAAACTGCGAATAGCACTTTTTAAGGCATTAGGATCACGGGGAGGAACTAAAAGTCCTGTTTCACCATGCACTACTGTATGCTGCAAGCCTCCTACATCACTAGCAATTACAGGTGTCCCGGCTGCCATTGCTTCAATTGCTACTAATCCAAATGGTTCGTAGTAACTAGGAACAACGCAGATATCGCCTGCGGCATAGTAAGCAGGTAACAGTGCTTGAGAAATCCGTCCTGTAAAAACTGTTACGCCTTTTAATCCCAGTTTATCAACCAAGTCTTGAATGCGTTGTTGTTCTTGAAAATCTGCACCATCCTCTCGACTACCACCAACTAAATAAAGTTGAACAGCATTAGGCAAACAAGCACAAGCTTTGACTAAAGTTTCTATTCCTTTGCGGGGGTCAAAACGTCCTACATATAAAATTATTTTGGCATCTTGAGCAATTCCTAATTGTTGACGAGCCACTTTTTTACTTACAGAACCAAAGTGTTCTGTATTAATGCCGCAGGGAATAACTTTAATGCGTCCAGATGGTGAAATTAACTGACGTAAATCTTCTACTTCTTGGGGACTGGTAGAAATTACACAATCTGCTTGTTCTAAAATTGCTCTTTCTACACAATAGCGAATTGCTGCAATTTGTGGTGAATTTTGTACATGGCGATATTTTACTGCGCCTATAGAGTGATAAGTATGAACTTGGGGTAGTCCCAATCGAGATTTCAGTTCTAAACCTACCCAACCAGAAAGCCAGTAATTAGTATGAATGAGTGCATAGTTACATTCTGTTCGCTGTTGAAAATTCAGCCAAGCTTCGACAAATTCTGGCAAATATTCAAATAGGTTATTTCTAGAGATAAATTCTGTTGGCCCAACCTTCAGGCGAATTGTGCGACATCCGGGGGCTAATTCTACAATTTCTGGTTGATTGGGGTGTTCTCTGCGGGTAAACATATCAATCTGACAGCCACGCTTTGCTAAGGCTAACCCTAATTCCCGCACATAGACATTTTGACCACCTGCACCTTCTTTACCAACTTCAGATGTAGGGTCGCCATGAACTGAAATTAGGGCATAACTAGGTTGAGAATTTGGTATTGCTGTAGTCATATTTTCCAAATATTTAACTGAATTTTAGAGAGTTGAAAATATTCATGATTAATTGCTTTAATATGTGTTTTTTAGATAATTTGGCTGACTATTTAACTTTAAATAATAAGTGAATCATCCTTCTTGAACAGATAAATGGGTAGTCTCTACTGATTTTTTTATGATTGATTTGATATTCAGGATGAGAATCTATGATTAACTTGATTGATTCTTGAATTGATATGTGATGAGCTTGACCATAAGCTTTTAACTTACGATACTGCTCATAAGTTAAAACAATATTGGAAATATTCACTGAAGGATCAAACATAGTAATTGCCTAAAGTTAACTAAAATTTCCAAAACTGTTTGTCTTTGGAATCTTACTGATTAAAGGTTAAATTAGTGAGAAAAAATCGGTTAAAAATCGGGTAGGTGAGAATCAGCTTCATATTAAAATTCTCTAAACTAAGTAATTAACTTAATTTAGAGAAATAAGGTGTAAAAGGAGTTATTCTGAGTTTGAGGTTAATAGTGGTTAGTGAAAACCACAAGTCACAAATGAGTGGGAAAATCAACTCAAATTATGTACCAGTCCATAAACATGGAAGTATAAAGACTATATGTGGAAGTATCAGGCAGAAATCGGGTAAAAATCGGGTAGTTATTTAAAACTGCTTGAGACGATAACCCAATCCATGAACAGTTTCAATAAACTCATCCGGCGCACCTGCATCTTTAAGTTTGTGCCGTAAACTCTTGATGTGAGACTTAACGGTTTCTTCGCTGGGTGGGTCATCTAGTGACCAGATGCGTTCAATAATTCCGGCTCGACTGAGTACCCGCCGACCGCTAGAAACCATAAGTTCTAACAGCGCAAATTCTTTGGGTGTTAAATATAAGGGCTGATCAGCGTAAGTTACTTCATAGGTGTTAGTATTTAAACGCAAACTGCCCCAACTCAGGTCGGGAAAAGATGCTGTGCTACTATTACGGCGTAATAATGCGCGAACACGAGCCATTAACTCTGGCATTTCAAAAGGCTTGACCATATAATCATCAGCCCCAGCATCCAACCCAGTCACTTTATCAGCCAAGGTGTCGCGTGCTGTTAACATCAGAATAGGTATGGTGCTGTTACGGGAAAAATTCAGCCCGACTGTAGGAGATCGCAACCTTTGACAAAAACTCACACCATCTAACTTGGGTAAAGTAATATCTAGCACTATTAAGTCATATTCCAAAATCTTGATAAAATCCCAAGCTTGCTCTCCATCTGGAGCTACATCTACCACATATTGGCGATCGCTCAAGGCCTCCATCAGCATTTCTGCTAACTGGATATCATCTTCCACTACCAAAATCCGCATTTCCCCAAGATTTGTAAATTAAACAATTTGTCTTCATCCCCATACCTCACCTTAATACCTCTACTTTGATTTAGTCCGAGGAAATTTAGCAGGCGGCTGAAACTTTTCTACAGGTACACCTTGAAGCGCCTTCAGCATAAAATCTCGCCACACAGGAGCCACCATACCTCCGCCAGTCGCGTGGCCAGATAATTGTCGATTATCATCCCTACCTATCCAAATAGCAGTTGTTAACTGCGGTACAGTCCCAATAAACCAAATATCTTTTTCTGAAGAAGTTGTACCCGTTTTCCCAGCAACTGGACGGCCGATATTTGCACCTCTACCAGTTCCCTCTTGAACAACTGTTTGCATCACATCTAAAGTTGCTGCTGAAGCCCAAGGGTCAAGTACTAGCTTTGGTTTAGGTGTATGATCCACCAACACATTGCCACTACTATCAGAAATCCTAGCAATCATTGTCGCAGGTGATTGCCAGCCATAATTCGCCAGGGTGGCATAAGCACTAGCCATCTCTAGTGGGGTGACACCAATTGCACCTAAAGGTAAGGAAGTCACAGGTTCCATCGGACTCATAATTCCCAAAGTCCGGCAAGTGTCAATTACTTTATTCATCCCCACAGCTTTACCAAGCTTGATTGCCGGGATATTACGCGATAAAGCCAAAGCCGTACGAATTGGTATTGCTCCCATAAAGCTATTATCATAGTTGCGGGGATAATACCAACCATTACCATCACGGTAGCTCACCGGAGTATCTAAGATTGTGCTGTTGGGCGTAAATTTCCCATTGGCAAAAGCAGTATAGTAAACAAAAGGTTTAAAAGAAGATCCTGGCTGACGGTGCGCTTGGGTAGCTCGGTTAAATTCGCTAGTTTTGGAATTCACACCACCCACCAATGCCTTGATAAAATGTGTGCGCGGATCAATTGCCACCAAAGCCATTTGATTCTTACGCAAACCTTGGCTTTCCAAAATACGATGCCATTTCTTGACAGTTTTTTCTGCCATCATTTGAAAGCTAGTGTCGATCGTAGTTTGTACCTGCATTCCACCTTTGAGCAGTGTTTCTCGTCCAAATTTTTTAATCAGTTCTTGTGCTACAGCATTGGTAACATAAGGCAAAGCACTGCCTTGAAATGACTTAATTTCACCCAGTTTAATTTTTTGTTTGAGGGCATTATTATACTCTTGCTGGCTAATCCATTTCAGTTCCAACATTCGCCCCAGAACTTCTTTTTGTTTTTGTTTTGCCAAGTTCATATTTACAAACGGGCTAAATTCTTCTGGAGCTTGAATTAAACCCGCCATCATTGCTGATTCAGCTAAAGTTAAATTTTGCGCTGATTTTTTAAAGTAAGTACGTGCGGCTGTTTGCACACCGTAGTTATTATGAGCCCAGTAAACTTGATTGAGATATAGTTCTAATATTTCGCCTTTACTCAGAACTTGCTCTAAGCGAATTGCTAATACAGCTTCGGCAATTTTTCGAGTTACAGCACGTTTTTGAGATAAGAATAAATTTTTGACTAATTGCATGGTGATTGTAGAACCACCTTCTCGCACGCCACCAGCCGTCAAGTTTGCTAAAGCCGCACGTCCAATCCCAACCGGATCAATACCATGATGTTCGTAGAAATGGCTATCTTCGCTGGCTAAGACCGCACGTTTTAAATTCGGGGAAATTTGATTCAGAGGCACTACTTGTCGATTAGCCTCTCCATGTATACGTGTTAAAAGCTTACCCTTAATATCGTAAATATAAGTAGTTTCTGAAGGCGAAAAATTTTTGATTTTTCTCACATCCGGTAAATTCCGAAAACTAATCGCTAAACCGACTAGCCCTCCAGCTAAAATAGAACTTGATAGCATTATCGTTGATAAAATGATGCTACCCGTTACTTGACCAATTTCTTTAAATAATTCAAACTGAGTTAAAGTTTGAGTTTTTGATTGCTGTTCAAGGGTTTTAAATGAAGACACAATAATTGTAGCCTCCTATGTATTAATACAAATTGAACCACTTTCATTTATTTCTTTAATTCCGAAGAATATTAAATAATTTATATTTTATGCTTAGTAATTGTATAGATTATTTCAAATTATTAATGAGATATTACATTTGTCATTTTTCAGGACTTACGCAGAATCATGAAAAAACTAACCGCAAAGGACGCATAGACGCGATAGCGGCTTCCGCAGGGTAGGACACGAAGTTAAGAAGATTCGAGAGGGTTCTTGTGTAAGTCATATTTTTAACATTATGAGGGTTTTAAATAAAAGTATCGGGTAGAAATCGGGTAGAAATCGGGTAGAAATGAAAATAATTTTCATTTCCATCTTTATGCTTAAAATATTTACCAACATCTTATGTAATAAAATATTACTTTTGAACTATTAATTTATGCGTTTATGAAATTGTCGCTAGAAGGAAAATGGATTGCCTCTGGCTTTAGCTTATGCTTATTATTCATGGGTATAGTTAGTCTTATTTCTTACCAAAACGCTACTCAGTTAATTTTAAGTAGTAATCAAGTTAAAGAAACAAATGAGGTAATGAAAAATATTACTGATATATTTGCTACATTAACTGATGCTGAAGCCGGACGCAGGGGTTATATTCTCTATGGAGAACAATTGGAATTGAAACGTTATTATCAGGCAATGGAAAGCCTCGATATAAAAGTTCAGAAGTTGCAGCAAAAACTTGCTGATGATCCTGATCAACAGCAGCAACTAACCAAGCTAAAATTACTCATTAATCAAAGAATTGAACTTTCTAAACAGTCTATTAATCTCAAAGAATTAGGTAAATCGACTTTTGCTGTTCAAGCACATCTGGTAAATCAAAGCAATCAAAATCGTAATCAAATCCGCCAAACACTCACTCACATGCAAACCAGGGAAGAAGAGTTATTGCAAATTTCTGTGAGGCATTCACAAGATAATATTCATAACCGAATGTTAATTGAACTCCTTGGTACTTTTTTGAGTTTTGCGATTTTATTAGGTGTTTATGCTTTATTGTATCAACAATTAGTAAAGCGTCAGGAAGCTGAAGCTATTCAACGGACTTTAGCTCAAGAAAAAGAACTTAGCGAATTAAAGTTACAATTTTTTTCGATGGTATCTCATGAATTTCGGACACCATTGAGTATTATCTTAGGTTCGGCTCAGTTATTAGCTCAAAGTAATCAACAGTGGACAGAAGAGAAAAAACTCAAGAATCTATATAGGATTCAGTCTTCAGCTAGGTCAATGAACCAATTACTTACCGATATTCTCACTTTAACTAGGGCAGAGGCTGGTAAATTAGAGTTTCATCCAGAACTCATGGATCTAGAAGCATTTTGTATTAATTTAATCGAAGATATTCAATTTGCTAATCGACAAAATTATACGATTAAATTTATTAGCCAAGGTAACTGTACCCATGCAAAATTAGATGAGAAATTACTCTACTCTATCTTGAGTAACTTGCTTTCCAATGCTATGAAATATTCATCTCCAGAAGAAAGTATTTTTTTGACTCTTAGTTGTGAACCACATACTATCTTTTTTCAAGTCAAAGATAATGGTATTGGTATTCCTTCAGAATTTCACCAGCATTTATTTCTTCCTTTTCATCGTGCGAATAATGTAGGCAAGGTTGTTGGTAGTGGTTTAGGATTAGCTGTAGTTAAAAAGTGTTTAGAAATACATAATGGAGAAATTTATGTAGATAGCGAAGTAGGAGGCGGAACAAGTTTTACGATAAAATTTCCCCAACAAGGAACAGTAATAGGCAAGAGTAAATTAAGCAGTCATGATTAAACTTAAACCTTTTTGGTTATAAGGTTTTCATCCGTACTATTTAACAAATTAATTTCGAGAGGAAGATGTCATAAATATACTTACTAATACAAAATATTATGGCTCTTCAGTTCATTTTATGGAACAGAATAATAAATAAAACCTAAATATAGGCTATATTTATTGCTGTGACTGGGTTTTAAGTTTTTGAGCGTTTCTATAAAACTGCGGTTTTAATGTCCTACCATAAAACCAACGCAAGAACCAATATTATTATAAATAACTCACTCTAATTTAAAATAAAGAATGCAACACGTATTACTTGTAGATGATGAAGCGGCTCTTTGCGACAGTCTCACCTATACACTACAAAAAGAAGATTACACGGTGACTACAGCCGCCGATGGACATAGTGCAATCAAACAGTTTCACAAGCAAGTACCAGATGTAATTTTGCTTGATTTGATGTTACCAGAAGTTGACGGTATGGAAGTTTGCTGGCGGATTCGAGCATTTTCTAATGTACCTATCATCATGCTCACAGCTAAAGATGAGGATATTGATAAAATTTGGGGGTTAGAAGCAGGTGCAGATGATTATATTACTAAGCCGTTCAACACCCGCGAACTACTAGCACGCATCAAAGCAGTATTGCGTCGTCGTTATGGGGAGCAGCCTTCATGAGAGGCTGGATATTTAGGATTAAATTAAATACAATTTATGCTAAGTTGTTAAGTACATATCTGATTCTAACAGCTTTTGGAACGTCACTGATGGCAGGTTATATCCTTTGGTCGTTTCATGATTACTTCATGCGATCACGACAAATAGATTTGGATAACTGGACAAGTGCGTTAAGCGAAAGTGTAGCAGATGCACTACAAGAAAAAGATATTAAACAGGTAAATTTACTGGTGCAACGGTATGGCGCACCACAAACTTTAACGCTACGTGTTTTTAGTCAACAAGGCAGTCTATTAGCCACTTCTGACCCCAAGTTAGACAGCCAAGTTAAAGACTGGTATCAAGTTCCGGGAATGCGGGAAGCTCTACAAAATCATATAAAACAAGGAATTGCCAAAGGCGTTTTATCAAACGATGATCGCCTCTACATTACCAGACCTATTGAGCGTAACGGTCAATTGTTGGGCGTAATCCGAATGTCTATGACTTTGGAGCAGTTTCAGCGACAGTTTGCTAGGGTAATTTGGAGTATTTTGGGAACGTTAGCAATAACGATTCTGCTGTGTGCGTTAATTAGCAGTCGGTTTGCTCGCAGTCTCTCAAAACCAATTGAGATTATGCAGAATTTTGCTATTCGCTTGGGTGGCGGTCATTTTGGTGATAAGCTAACAATCCATGAGAACAATGAGTTGGATCAATTGGCAGCAGAACTCAACCGGATGAGTGAGCGGTTAGCTTCCTTAGACAAAGAGCGACGGGTGTTTTTAGCCAATGTCTCCCACGAATTACGTACTCCTATCAGTAACGTTCAGGTGACAGTAGACGCACTCAAAGCAGGAGCATCTGAAGAACCAGAACTACGCGATCGCTTTTTCCAAATTATTGAAAACGAAACCAAGCGTTTATCACGATTGATTCATGACTTGCTGGATTTAGGACGTTTGGAAGCAGGAGTTACTGAACTAGAAAAACAAGCTATTTCACTGGATGGATTGATTAACCGTGCTGTTAATGCATTAGAACCGCGAATGCGAACTCTGGGAATTTCTACACAGGTGAACGTGGCAAACCTAATTATCCAGGGCGATCCAGAGCGGCTATTACAAGCGATTCTCAATTTGTTGGATAATGCGATTAAGCATTCACCAGCCAATTCTCAAGTATCTATTTCTGGATACAGCCAAGGCAAACAAGCTATTATTCAAATTCAAGACCAGGGAAAAGGCATAAAAGAGGGTGATACACCCCGAATTTTTGAGCAATTTTATACAACAGACCCTGCACGCAAAGGTAGTGGTAATGGTCTGGGGTTAGCAATTTCCAAGCGGATTATTGAAGCCCATCAAGGCAGTATTATCGCCAGCAGCACATCAAATCAAGGGGCAACTTTTACTATATATTTGCCGATAATTCGTAATTTATAATGACGCTCCTGCGTCGCTCTAAGCGAAGCCATGCCGAAGGCTTTACGCTGCGCTAACGTAATGCGTAATTTGTCATTCGTAATACTCTAAGGGTAGGTTGCGCCTATTATGCTTTGAACCATAATATGAGGTGCGACTCGTTCAGCCGAAACTGGGGAAACCCTTGGGATGGCTGGCTTCTCCAAAGTAACTAATATCTAGTTGCCCGCACTTAAATCCTTTGGAGATGACAACTTAATAATCATATAGGTGAAGGCAAGTAGCAATGCGAAAATCTAAACCCTATCCCCCAGACGCAGGGGAGAAAGCACTTCCCCTACGGTAGAGAGTGGTCTTCAATCCGTAAAGCGGGGATGAAAGGTGAAAGTAACAGGTAGCAAGTTCTTATGGATAGCAGCAAACGCGAAGACGCGACTGAACCATCATTATATGGAACCAGTGAAATAAGGCTGATACACTGGCAGACCCAAAAGGGCGAAAACTAAGGGAATCAACGGTGTCTCATGCCAGTTGATGAGCGTTTCCCGAATATAGGTGGATAGCGTCATCCTAAAAGAACAAACCAATGATTATTAGGAACGAAGTAACCCCTCTGTTGCTCTTAGGTCAGGTCGAGACCTAAGCAGTCAACCAAGACGCAAACTCTGAAAGATTCAGGCAATAGGGGGATTGAGATTGAGTCAAAAGCCAATGCCTTACCTAATAGTAAGGATATGCTGACGGACTCACGATGAAATGGATGGTTCATGGTGTCAGTAGTAATGAACAAGACTAAAGCCCAGCAATCTGAGAAAGATTGGGAGAGGATAGTATGGACAGACGATATACCTAGCCAAGCTTGCGAAAATCCCACATATAAATGGCGGGAAATTCCGTGGAAAAAACTAGAACGTCGGGTGTTTAAGTTACAAAAGCGCATTTACCAAGCGTCTAGTCGTGGCGATGTCAAAACAGTACGTGGACTCCAAAAATTACTGATGAAATCCTGGAGTGCAAAATGCCTCTCGGTGCGTAGAGTCTCCCAAGACAATCAAGGAAAGAAAACGGCGGGAGTGGATGGTGTCAAATTACTAACCCCAAAGCAACGTTTTGACTTGATAAAACAACTGCAACTGGGAATAAAGGTATCCTCTACCCGGAGAGTATGGATTCCAAAACCGGGAACGGAGGAAAAAAGACCTTTAGGAATACCTACCATGAAAGACCGAGCATTGCAGGCACTGGTCAAACTGGCACTAGAGCCAGAATGGGAAGCAGTGTTTGAACCCAATTCCACAGGGTTCAGACCAGGACGCTCAACACGGGATGCTGTCGCAGCAATTTTTATAGCGATTAAATCGCAACCTAAGTATATCTTAGATGCGGATATATCGAAATGCTTCGACAAAATCAACCACAAACAACTCTTAAGAAAATTAAATACCTTCCCCACCTTACGGAGAATGATCCGAGCCTGCTTAAAGGCTGGTGTGATGGATGGAGAACAGATATTTCCGGCAATTAGCGGCACACCACAAGGATCAGTTATTTCGCCATTACTAGCGAATATTGCCCTTCATGGGTTGGAATATCGGATAAAAGAATTGGCGGAATCCTTTGATATTAAACGCCGTAACGGCAAATATCAACTGCCAAAAAGAGACAAACGAAAATCCATTTCAATTATTCGTTATGCCGATGACTTCGTAATTCTTCACGAAGACATAAATGCCATCACTAAATGCAAACAGGTGATATCTGAGTGGTTAAGTGAAATGGGCTTGGAATTAAAACCAAGTAAAACCAGAATTGCTCACACATTATATGAGTATGAAGGGGAGAAACCTGGATTTGATTTCCTGGGGTACACAATTCGACAATATCAAGTTGGAAAGTACCAAACCGGGAAGGATACTCAAGGTAATCCACTTGGATTTAAAACCATCATCACCCCATCAAAAGTAAGCCAAAAAAGGCATTATGCCCAGATAGCGGAAGTAATAGAAAAACACAAGGGTGTCTCACAAGCGGCATTAATAAGAAACCTGAATCCTCTAATTAGAGGATGGTGTAATTACTTCGCTACAGTTGCCAGCAGTAAGGTATTCTCAAAAATGGATACCTTAGTCTATTGGAAACTACGTAAATGGGCAAAAGGTCGTCATAGAAACAAAGGTCAAAAGTGGATAAACCAGAGATACTGGCAATCCATTGGCGACGATAACTGGGTATTCGCCACCTCGCCACAGGGGTCAAATCCCGTGCGCCTACTAAAACATAGTGCGACCAAAATCAAAGACTATGTGAAAGTCAAAGGTGAAGCATCACCCTATGATGGAAACCTAATTTACTGGAGTAAAAGAAAGGGCAAATATCCACAAATGCCGACAAGAATGGCAAAACTTTTAAAAAGTCAAAAAGGAAAATGCGCCTACTGCGGATTGTTTTTTAAAGATGAAGATGTCATGGAAATCGACCACATCATACCGAAATCAAAATCCGGTTCAGATGAATATAAAAACCTCCAACTTCTTCATCGTCATTGCCATGATCATAAGACTGCCAATGATGGTAGTCTGGGCAATCAATCTGACTGTAATAGTGTCAAGCCTAAACCGCTAGTCATCCCAGATAACTATAGATGGGTTGACGATATGCTGGTTATGACGTATGTGTGACAAGCACCATTTTATTGAGGAGCGGAATGATGCGAAAGTATCACGTTCCGTTTTGAAGAGCAACGGCTCTCGTGAGGGAGTCGTTGACTTTAATCTTTTAACTCACAATATGCTTCAAAAATCAGCGTCAAAGTAGAAAATCACATCTACCAAGTAATTGCAGCACTTGATGAGGAATTATAGTTACGTCAGACAGCAACACAAGCGGCGTTAGGAAATGGTAGCTATAGCCGATGAGTAATGAACTGGGCAAGTCTGGTATTTGATTATTAGCCCTAGACAAAACCAAGGGCTAACCCCGCACAAGTAGATGCCCTGGATGCCAGCCATAATCAATAGCATCTTGGGCTTTTGTACTGTTTATATAGCAATCCTAAACTACTTATGAGAAAATACGGAGAGAGTAAGAAAGTAAATTATATAACAAGCAAGCAGTTGTGGTTATGTGGATACAGTGGTTAGAAGATTTTATCAAAAATAGTCAAGAACAACGTGAAATCAAGCGAGCTACAGCAGTCAAAATGCTGTTATATGGATATAAGCATGAAGAAATAATGCCAATATTGGGAGTGTCTAGTACGGCACGGCGGAAATAGCTAGACCATAATCGTAGGAGAATAAATGGTGAGGTAAAAATTTGCTGTGTCCAAGTATTAAGGGATAAAGGTGTGCCAAAATTAACTCCAAAAATCTTAAATTTAAGCAATGGCGATCGTTATGAACTCCAGCAGTTGATTGACCGACACAACACACCGCAACAGATCGCACTGAGAGCAAAAATAATTCTGATGGCATCTGAGGGTCAAAATAATCGGGAAATCGCCATTCGTTTGGATATCGATTTAGACTTTGCTGGTGAATTTGTAAAATTTGTCTGGGGTTGTGATGAATTAGAAATTAATTCTCAACAGTTATATGCTTGGTGGGATTAACTAGTTGAAAGTTTCGTGTCCACTGTTTTCTGGAATTTGCGATCTAGCTTTTGTAGTCATGGAAAGAAAAGCCACTTATACAGAACTTCTATAACTTGCTCTTGGGAATATAACCCCATCAAAAGCCCAATCATTCCGACTGGGTTTTTGACTGCGAGAGCGTACGCTGCCTTATCACATCAGGGTTAACCATTTATTAACCTTTACTGGATGCACCTAATTGGCTTTTATGTCATCCTAGAAAAAGAGAATTAATTTGGTGAGTATTTTTGTTTTTAGTATTGACAGGCTTTACCCTTTTGGTATTTACAGACTTTTCTCCGAAATTTAAATCTCTACACACTCAAAATTTTGGAGAAAATCAATGTCAATTTATGTAGGCAACCTCTCCTACCAAGTTACGGAAGAGGATATTAAGGGTATTTTTGCTGAATATGGTACTGTAAAGCGGGTTCAAGTACCACAAGACCGGGAAACAGGTCGTCCGCGCGGCTTCGCTTTCGTGGAAATGGGAACAGATGCAGAAGAAGATGCTGCTATTGATGGTCTTGATGGTGCTGAATGGATGGGTCGTGACCTGAAAGTTAATAAAGCCAAGCCCAGAGAAGACAGAGGTTCTTCTGGTGGTGGACGTGGCGGATATAGTGGTGGTGGACGCGGACGCTACTAAGATTTGACACCGGAAATTTGAGAGAGCCAATTTTTAGGCCATTGAGGAATTCAATTTAGTAGGAGAAAGAATGACCCAAATTATAGTGGGTGAAAATGAACATCTTGAGTCAGCGTTACGCCGATTTAAGCGAGAAGTATCCAAGGCGGGGATTTTTCAAGACATGAGGAAGCATCGTCACTTTGAAACGCCTATTGAGAAATCCAAGCGCAAAAAACTGGCTTTACAAAAGCAAGGTAAAAGACGTTTCCGCACTTGAGGACTGACATAAATATAAACGAATGCCCTCATAGTTTTTATGAGGGTTTTCTTTATGGAATTTAGCACCAGTAAGAAAAAATTAAGTAATGGTAGTTCTCAGTGGCTTCAAAGCTATATATATCAACAAGGATAGAAGCCATTGTTGTTTACCTTTCTTGCCCGGTTGAAGCTAATGTTTAACATTCAAAGGTAATATTGCTCAGGTAGCAAAAATTTTACTTTCTATAATGGCTAATCTACCACGTATCTGCCTAATCTTCTGAAGAACAGCTTGGTATTTGGCTGTATTTCCTTGTTTTTGAAAGAGGTTAGCTGCTTTTTGTAAATCATCAATTGCTAAGTGGTCATCTCCTGAGTCAGCACGAGCAAGACCTCGATTATAGTAAGCTTCAGCTTTAACTCAAGTTCACACTGAAGTGAGCTTGTGGTCGCAGCGTGTTTTGGATATGTCGGGATTGTTATCAGAATCAACGGCGATTAGCTACAGTGGGGTGTAGCAAAGTAGGTCTATGATCGGTCGCATCGCTTTTTCTCACTCAGGTATAGTTGCAGTTTCTCAAAAGTGGGAGCGCAATTATTGTAAGGCTGCTTGAATCAACCT
>NZ_JACJRY010000055.1:0-35046 GCF_014697485.1 Anabaena sp. FACHB-83
GTCCTAAGTTATACATGATGTCTTACTCTATCATGTATATACATGGCTGATTGGCTGATTTTTCAAGATTTTTTTCTTATCCCGGTTTTCTGTTCCGTTGCTACTCACGCCCCTAGACTTGTTCCCAGGATTAAATCTCTACGCATTTTTAGAATGATGTTACTTGAATTAAATTAGTCTGAATTTTTAGCTATCTTCTTCAGTAAGCGCGTTACTACCCTTCACTGCCGACCGCCAGACTATGAAGCAGTATGCGTTCAGTCTTGCACATAGTGCGAAAATTCATGTCATTGTCGCACTATGTCGCAACAAGGGAGGGGGAGGGGTTTGAGAAGTATTTGTCAGATGATTTACAGTCAGGGAGAGCGATAGGGAGAAATTTCCTGCGATGAAAGTGTAAGGATTGACGAGTCAGTACGTGATCTGACGGTCAACGAATAGGGTGTTGACAGTAACGAACACCACTATCCATCTTTTGGGGGTTAGGGTGTTCCAGGGTGTGTTTATGAGGAGTAGGAAGTCAAATAGTTGATAGCAATATTGCTATCGCTATTGTCTGTACTTGCTTATCTATTCCGTTTGATAAATTGTCGTTATCAAGCTCGTGATATCAATTTTGAACAGCAGCCCTTGGTGACAAATTTATTTGCTGATTTATCCTAGAAGAAATTTTCATAAAAAGTTGATTGCCGCTACCAGTTGCGTTCTTCAAATTCTTCTATTTCCAACTCACGTTCTAAGTCTTGCTGTAGTGATTGTTTCATTCTATTTGCAAAGTGCCGAACGCGTAAATTTTCATCTTCTAACCAAGAAGAAATTTCTTCTTGGCGTTGTCTAGGGTGATTTGAAAATCCTCCAACAATTACTCCTGGTGTTGAGTTAATAGAAGTACGAATATAACTCAGTATACTTTCATCATTTGTATTACAAATAATTTCTCGACTCAAAGAGTAGAAAAGTTGACCACTATTAAAAACACGCAAAATTTTAGCTACTGCATAAAGTTTCTGAACGTCACCGGATTTTACCCACTCCATTAAAACCCTGTATAAAGGCTCTGATAAACTACCAGCAATTTCCTTTAATACTTTGGGAGCCTTATATAACCAAACATCCCCTCGCAGCATCCAGTCACGCACTCGACGCAGTATATTAGAATATTCATTACTAGATTGTATGCTTTTTGCAACACGAGAATAAGGTAAATGAATTGCCTCATAATACTCACTTATTCCATGCTGTTCAGCTTGAATTATAATTCGGCGTTCTATAAAATCTATAACATTCATGGGGTCAATTTTACCCATAATAGCTAAACACTCTTCAGCAGCATGGTCTAGGCGTAAAAGGCGTTCAAAGTTTTGAACAATGTTTAACAAATCATCAGATGTTATGAACTTCTTCCCCCATCCATCTTGAGAATATTTAAAAGACCAAGATAGAACTTCTGCTACACGCAGTAGGACATTTTCATCACTACGATTAGCAATTATTTTGAGAAACTCAATTGAACGTAGTGGATTATGTGGTGCAAACCGCAATATAAGCTCAAGAATTTTTAAATCAACTTGTGAAGATTGCTTAGTTATAAGGCAGTATAAAACTTCCCACTCTTTATCCTGAAATACGCTCCAATCTAAAAAATGATAACTACCTGCTACAGCCAGCCAAAGAACCAGATCATCACTATCAACCCATGACTTTATGTAAGACCAAGCTACCTCTAGATTACTCCGATATAATCCTCCAATTACACGACCAAGTTGCTGTTTGATAGTTAGATTATCAGATAGCACCTTCTCAACCATTTGCTGTGCAAGTTCGGGATGTTTTTCTCCCAGCTTATAAAACAAAGTTTCAGACCAACATCTACTAATTTCATCAGAAATTGTGCATTGGTATACTATCATCTCTAATTCACATATTGCCTTTTCTATTGTTGTAGAATAAAGACATTCAAGATAATGTTTAATTGCCTGTTGATGACGTTCTTCTAATGCTTCAAAATCTAGGTAGTCCTCCTCTGAATCATCCCACGGTTTATTCCTAAATAATGCTCGGTATAATTGATATAAGTTATTATTTTTTAATTGCTGACTTAACAGTTCCAATTCATCTAATTGGTGACGGCTAAAGTGTAGTGCATCCCGTATCCACTTTGATACAGCATCCAATACAGGCAATTCAGCGTTAGGAATCACTACATTTAAGAAAAACTTTACTGTGTTTTGACAGTCAGGTTTTAGCCAAGCCCAAGTTTCTGATGTTACTTCTCTAAAATCGGTTGAAAGAGGTAATAATATTCCTAATTCTAGAGATTTGATAATTTTTAATCGCTCTGGTAAGCTAGATGCTTGACTATATGCTTGGTATAATATTTCTAAAGCTTGTTCTCGAACTTGGCGTAAAGATTTAGATGGTTGTAAACAACCACGCTGTATAATTATTCGCATATACTTGGTGGGATCTTGTTTTGTATTATCAACCACCATATTGAGCATAGATTGAATCAGAGAAATACTCAGTTCTAAGTTGTTTGTAAAATCTTGTTTTAGCCACACTTCTATATTCTTAAGAAGCGTTAACTGTACATCATATAATTTATTGACTTTAATCTCAGCAATTTCAACTAATGCTTTACTTGCTTTATCACGAACATTAGCATACTCTGTTGCTAATGGTCGATATCTAGCCAGTTTGTGCAGGTAAACTATAGAAGATTGCAGACTTCCTAAATAGGTATAACGAAGAATTTCTACAGCTTTACTCAACACCCAATCGTGTTTGATTTCCCATT
Source organism: Anabaena sp. FACHB-83 (assembly GCF_014697485.1). NCBI lineage: Bacteria > Bacillati > Cyanobacteriota > Cyanophyceae > Nostocales > Nostocaceae > Anabaena > Anabaena sp. FACHB-83. Next base: position 2,798 of record NZ_JACJRY010000055.1, read on the forward strand.
TATACCCACCAAAACTACCCTGATAAAACTCAGCAGGCTTGTCAGGTTCATCCACGATCTCTGCTACGAGCGACAGTGCATCATCGGAACGCAGATAAGCTAAATCTTGTAGCCATTCCAAAACAGACAGTCGAGTAAGGTAGTCTCCTTGAATTAAGATTTTACGCAATTCATCTAATTTGCAATCTAGTAAAAGACCAGCCTGAGTCTCTCCTTTAACTTCTGCTTCTGCTAAAGTTGTCAAAATTTCTTTAGGTTTTAATTCAAAAAATGGTTCAATAATTTTCTTTTGATAGTCTGCTTGTTTAGTCTGGAAGAAGTGGTGAAGCAAAATATGGTCAGCCAGAACTTCGGAGGTAATCTTTATAGTCTTCCAGTAACGTTCGACTATACCAGCTTCCACTAATCTAGAAATTACTCGGTCTTCATCAGATTGCGAGATATTCACAACTTTTTGAACTTTCTTTCGTAACTCCTGATTATTTAGATCCATTGTCCCTAAAGCCGCGAGAATCTCCAGGTAGTTAATATAGCGATCGTCACACCCAGATTCAGATAACTGGTGGATGATTTCATTCAAAAAGTGGGTAAGTACTTGCTCACGGTTGAGATTTATGACTGACTCACCACGCTGAACTAAACAAGCTGCGACACCAGCAATTAGTGGATCTCCTTTGGCAATACGAACTAAAATATGACGTGTATCATCATGTGTAATTTCATAGGGTGGGGTTTGTAAGAGTTTGTCTATATCAACGTTTTCTAAAGGTTTAACTTCAATTTGGCTGACTTGATAGCCAGCCAAATAACCCAATTTGTCGGTGACTGAATCTTTGAAAACGCTGCGTGTAGCTAAGACAAGTGTGACTTTCCCAGCTAGTGCGGAATTTACCAAAATTTCACCCAATTGGTGTAAAAATCCAAAGCGGTGAGCATCATCTACAACGATTACATGACGGCTGTTACCATCCAAGGAAGCTAGGTCATTCTCTATAGACTCAGCTCGAATGCGAACGTACCGCAGAGACGTTCCACAGGGAATAATTTTAGGAAGCTCTAACAAAAAACGGGTTTTGCCAATTCCCCCAGATCCATGCAATACAATCACTTCTGTTGATTCATTGAGGAGGGATTTAATTTCGGTGAATAGTGCGTCCCGTCCTACTAAAACTTCCGAGTAGCCAGCAAGCTTTTCTGCTGCTGTTACTGCTAATTCCGCGAATTCGCTGTGTGTGAGTAAGGCGGGAAGCTTAAACGATTTCAAAACATCTTGAACAATTTCAGAATAATAATTATTGGTGATAAAGCTGATATTTTGTGTATTGTTATTACCTTGAATTACTGTGTTATTATCACCTTGCACAACCCGGTTATCATTACCCTCAACTACTCGGTTTTGATTTTCATACACTACATTTTGATGTGCAGAACTATCAGCCTGCTGCGTGGGATTTACATCAGGCTGTTGTGGTTCCAAGTTCTCAGGTGGCTGACTCATAAATCAGTTCTACAATCCCAACAAATGAGAACCTGCCGCCGCTCCCAGCCAGCTTGCAATTTTCACAATAATGGGCTTGGCTGTTGTCCAAATTTTCTTTCCTGCCTCTACACTCTTGCTAGTTTTTTCAAGTGTTTCTGCCACACCTGTTAAACGGTCTAATGCACGTTGTTTATTTGGTTCTTCTTTTTCTGTGGCTTTCTTAGCGGCACTTAAATCTTCAACTAATTCTTCTTTGGTATCGGCTGGTAATTCTGCCCCTTTAATTAAAGTTTCGAGTTGAGCCAGTAACTTGACAACATCTTCTTTAGTGAGAGATTCAGAGGTTTCTGCACCCACTTGATTTTGTTGCATTACTTGATTGTTATCACCAAGGACAGCCTGATTATTGTCTCCTTGAACTGCGCGGTTGTTATCGCCTTGAACATTATTGACGTTGCCGCCTACTGAACCACCAATTGAAAATCCACCAGGGTTGTTTGTCATAGTACCTGCATTTATATTAGTTTCTTGTGTTTGTTGGTTATTGTTGCCCTGTGCAGCTTGCATCCCACCATATATGTTACTACCACTGACGTTTTGAGAAATTCCGCTACTAACATTGTTGATATTAATATCGCTCTTATTATTAGGCATTATATCTCCTGCTAAATTACCATATACATGAATACTTATTGTTCGATTTTCATCCTCACCTAAATCTATTTGTAAATCACTCAGATACTTTTCAATATGATAGATAAATGGCTTGACAGCACTATGGTTAAATTTACTTACAACTTTATCTATACCACCTATATAACCTTCTTTAGTTGCAGCTAGATGCCAATATCCATCGCTATTATTGTAGTAATTTTGCAATCCATATTGAAGTAGCTGATATGTAAAAGTTATTTCCGATTCAGGTGAATCGTCAGGAATATGATATCCTAGTCCCGAATTCCCTATATTACATATAGATTGAATATCAAACTCTTTGGTATGACTTTTTTTGATAAAATCACTGATAATTAAATCTTTATCAATAAAATCAATAAATCTTTTAAGATTTTTCATTCCTTCATAACCTGATGTATTTAAAAGACGAGTTGCATACATCCGAAACTCTCTTGATTTTTTGCTAAGTTGATTTTTATTTATTTGAATTTCTTTCTCCATTTCATCTCACTCCACAACACGGACAATAGATACCAATTACTTGATGAATAGGTCTAGTTTTGACATTAATTTGGCAACATTTCAGGATGTATGTCTCTAATTCTTCTTTTTCAAACAGGGTTTTTTCGGCTTCCATTTCTAGTGGCCTACCAGCTTTAAACTTGATATGCTTATTACTTGTAAAGTTTCTTTCTAACTCTTTAGCCCATTGATTAATTACAGACTTGGCATAATTTTTAGCAAGAATTTGAGCTTGTTCAAAGACTTCATCTGTTAGAAATTGGTTATGCTCATGTCTCAGCCCACAATACGGACAAAATATTTCGATAATATCTTCTCGTTCAAAATCTGCAACTGTAAGTTTAAATTTGTCTTCACAAAAAGGGCATTGAAGTGTAACAAAGCCATCATTATCGCCAGGAACTGTTATTGTGAAAATTACTTCACCCATATCAATTGATTATTGCTGTTATAAGTTATACATAAACGAAACCAGCGATGAGATGAACCGCAATACTACCCAATCAAACATAATTAATTATTGTACTGAATAGATAAATTACAATCGTTTACGTAAATTAAGACCTGTGTAGATAAACTTATCGCAAACAAAGTATAGTGAACATAAATAATGTTACACCCAATAAATAGGTAATTATAAAGCTTTTTGGCAAATTTAGAACAATTGTATTAGTAGGATTAACCGTAACTAATAGGTAGTGTTTATGCTACAGCAACCATTGGTTAAAACGCTGACAGGATAGTGAGCGCCAAAAAAACTTACTTATCAGCGTTTGGCATGGGGAGAATTTTTTGTCCCAGATCCGGGACAGGGTTTTGACTTAGACTATCCCTGCGGGGCTTGGTTGTATCTTCCTAATCCCGCCTGAACTCCATTTGCGCGAAGTGGTCTTGCAATAGTTTGTGGATGAAGCGGTAGCGGCCACCAACACGCTGGAGAAATAACCGCTCGGTGCAGTAGTTGAGGAAACGGGCGTAGTTCCAGGGGATGTAGCCATTAAAGCAAAGAATTACGCGCAAGACAAAGTGTTTAATTGCAGGTGAGCCACCACATTGTGTTATTACAATAAATATTCCACAAGGTAATCCAATCATTGTTAAAATATGAATTAAATAGTTTACCGTATCAATTTCAATTGATATAAAAAGTAAAATTCTAGATAATAAGTTAAAGGATATAATAATCATTATTAATACAACAACAGCATTGATAAACGATTGATGAATTCCTTGATTAGGAATAGTTCTATTTTCAATTGACAGTCCATAAATACTAGCATTTAAACCAAACACAAGTCCACTTATCAGTCCAAAAATTATCAAATTAATAAGAGAAAACAGTACAGAGTAAATACCAAGACTAGGTAGCATAAATACAAGTAAAAACGGTAAAAAGAACAAAAACGAAGCAGGTACTTGATGTTTCAGAACCTCAAAAAAAATACCTAAAAAGATAATTACAGAGAATTTTAGATTTTCAACAGGTTCAATTTTATCTTCAGTTGAGTTAGTATCCAGTTTATTCATCAATGCAAAAATCAGTCCAATTAATACACCAATCGACAATCCATTAATTAAAGTAGAATTCCCATACACTAAGCCAGAAAGAATTCCATAACCTAGACTAAATGTGACACAATCTTTAATTACATTATAAATAAGTTTTTGATTTTTAGGTTTCAACCAATATGGCTGCATTTCTTCAATTAAAAACTCTGTTTTTGATTCTCGCTGCATTTGTTTAGCTAACCAAACCAGCCACAATTTAGTTTGCTTTGGAGTAGGAGGTTTTTGCTGAATATATCGCGCATCGTCAGGTTTTACTGATAATCGTCGGATGTACTTATCCAGAAAAAAACGAAGACGATATTTAATAACATATAATTCCTTACTAGGTTCTCGGTTGAACATCTGCTGCCGCCAGTAAGCATCAAACAAATGCTCAATTCTTGCCTCCATATTCTCTAACCGTTGCCAATCTTCGATTGATAACTCCTGCACTGATAGCACAGTTATACTCAAAAAAAGTGGCGTTATCATCAAATTTAATAAAGTCTCATCCTGCTGTAAAGTCTGCCAAAATTCTACTCTTCCTACTGCTTCAAAATATTCCGATATTTGTATTTTATTGAGTTCCCGTAAGCAAATCGCTCCATTCAGATGAAGATTACTGCTGTAGTTCCTATATTCCTCACTCCGACTACAAACAACTAGATAAAGTGGTTTATTTTCACTTGCTAAAAACTGATTAATTAACTGGACACAAAGTTCTTGACGCTGTGGCTCAAGTTCATCCAGACCATCAAGCAATGGTAGTAATTGATGATTGTCTACCCATTCTTTTCCAAGTTTATTTGAAACACCATATTTAGATTTAAGTTCAGCTACTAACCAATCAGTTATAGATTGTCGGTCATTTTTCCAAGAAGATAAGTTAAATAAAACTGGAACGGGATATTCAGGCTGTTCTTCTGCACGACTAACTAAAGCTTGAGCTAATTCTAATTGTGTAGTCGTTTTTCCAGAACCCGGATTACCTAAAATTAAAAGTTTACCTGCAATTTCTTCTGACTCAAAAACTGACAAAATAGTTGTGGTATCTGGGAGAGGGACAACAGGCTTTAAACCAATTTTTATCTCTGCATCCCAAGGGCGTTTTACCTGCTGAGGTTGTGATTCTTTCCCCAAATTAATCAGCACGGCATTGTGTAGAGATTGCCTTAACCGCGCAGTAACTTCTTCTTTGACTGATGCTAATAGTATCCGTTCATTCTTTGGTCGAGCAGGGTTGCCTACTGGGGGTGTCTGCTGCCCAAGAATTAACTCCTTGATGGTTAGCATCAAGTTGTTATTACCCTGATTTTGGATATTATCATTACCTATTGCAGCCTGCTGTCCATTACCGAATGTTGAATTATCAGCCTCCTGTCTTATACCAGTTTCAGGCAAAGATGCTTGATTATCGTCAGGAGACTTCGGCTGATCCATAGTAAAAATTTAATAGAATAAATAAAATATTTTCCACACTAAGACCAGCAAAATTTATTTTTAACTGGTCTGAGGTTTTTTAATTCAACTTAATAATTTATTGATTGTTTTTATTCCAATCATCTAAAGCAGCAATGACAAAGCTGGCTGCGGGATGACTGAGGGCTTGTTCTAGAGCCGCAGTACCACCAGCCCTCAACGCGCTGATTGTTTTCTGCATTAAAGTTGGGTTATTTTCAATGCGTTGCGTGGCTTCTGTTGCCAGTGCCATTTTTCCTGCCATTGTATTAGTAGGATAAGATTGGCTCAATTGCTCTAGCAATGCCTGAATTTCTGCTGCGGCTTCTGCAAGGTTTTGTTTTTGTTCTGGTGAAGAATAAGTGGTTGAGGTTTGCACGTTGTTATTACCCTGGGAAGCTTGCATCCCACCAGACACATTACCGCCACTTACATTTTGGGAAATTCCACCAGGATTATTAGTCATTGTATTTACCTTTTCTATTTGGGTGCTTGAATAAAAATTAGGCCGTTGTAACGCTTGATTAACAAAATTTTCTAAACTACGAATTCTGCTATCTTTCTCTTCTAGTAGTAATTTAATTTCTCTCTCTGGCAAACCTTTTATCTCATTGTAAGTGTCAAAATATTCTGCACTCAGTTCAGACTTATCAGCCTTTGCTGCGGTTTTAGCACGAAGTAAAAACTTATCTTCACCCCGCACTTCCATTCCGACAATTCGCAGGTCAGCATCAGGGTGGTTCTCTGCTAATTGCTTAAAAGAAATTGCGATCGCTCTGGGGTCAACGCCTTGATTATGGTATAGGTCGAGTGTGTCGAAAATTGGTTGAATGAAATCACCAAACTCCCCATCCGCAAACACCTCCTTGTAGTTATCTGGCTTACGAAGTGGGTCAGGATTTTCTTTAGTGGGCAGCCGCATATAAACGTATTCACACCGCACGCCATCAAATTTTGTGTCGGTGGTAATTCCCCAATCTTGAATGTATGCTCCAGTGAGCGTAGCTCCCGTTAAATCAGTTCCATTAAGTTGCGTTTGTACTAATTTCGCCCTGGATAAATCTGCGTCTTGTAAATTGCTTTGGCTTAAATCTGCACCAATAAAACTTGCATCTACCAAATCTGCCCCTTGAAAATTTACTCCTTGCAAATCCTCACGGTCAAAATTCTTGTCTTGTCCCTGACCTGTAACTAGCACACTTACCACTTGTGCTTTTTGCAGGTAAGTTGTACCTGGACGAACACGGTCAAGTTTTTTAGTTTTATGAAAACAGGTGCGAGTTAAATTAGCTTTTCTAAAATCTGTACTTTTAAGTGTCGCTGCGGTGAAATTAGCATCGGTTAAATCACAAGAGCGAAAGCTTGCACCACAACTTGCTGCAAAAGCAACAGCAATGTTCCGAATCGAAAAGTATTTTTTATCTCCCTTCATTGCTCTCCAAGCAATGTAAGAACTAATTAAAACTTCGGCTCCGGCGACGGCTCCGGCGAAGACGACGGCGACGGCGGCTCCGGCGACAGATCCGGCGACGGCGGCGACAGCAACAGCGACAGCGAAGGCTCCAGCAACAGCGACGGCTCCGGCGACAGATCCAGCGACGGCGACGGCGGTGACGGCTCCGGCGAAGGCGATGGCTCCGGCGACAGTGAAGGCTCCGGCTCCGGCGAAGGTGAATGCTCCAACTCCGGCTCCGGCGAAGGCTCCGGCTCCGGTGAAGGCGACAGATCCGGCGACGATGAAGGCGACGGCGACGGTGACGGCGAAGGCTGAGTTGAATCCTTGGCGAAGGATGACTAAAAAAACAACAATTATTACTATTAAGGCAGTCCAGCCTCCAACCTGATTTTCTAGGCTTGAACTGTCAAATATATAGGTTATTAACACTCCAGCAAAGGCTGAGAAAAATCCTGAAACTCCAGACAGCAACCACGATACACAAAGTAAAAAAATAGCCCAACGCTTTTGCAACCCAGCAGTAGCATGACTAAAGTTTGCACCCCGCAGATTCGCCCCTGTAAAATCAGCACTCCGAATATCTGCGCCAGTAAAATTTGCACCCTCAAGGTTTTGACCTTTGAAAGAGCGCCCTCTGAGATTATGACCGGAGAAGTCCTGGGGCATGGTTGGGTGGAGCATCCAAATTTGTTTTTTGGATACAGATATACCAGAATAATCCCGTAATTACAACGCTTTAAAGCACATTTATATTTTCGTAAAGCCAGTTTTTATACTTTTTCAAGAAGATAGAGAATTAAATCCCCTACTTAACCTTCTCCATCTCCTGGCCTTGAAATCCTTCATTAACAACAGAAGCATAGTCAAGATAACCAAGCATCGACCCTTTTTTGATAGCTAATTGAACTACCTCAATGTCGGTGGTCTTGAGCATATAAGAATCAGCACCATAAATGAAAGCCGAGTCAACTACTTCTTCGTCAGTTTGATTAGTAAGAATCACAACTTTACTATCAGTTTTCTTTTTGATAGAGCGAGTAAATTCTAAACCACTCATATCCGGTAAGAATAAATCCACTAACACAACATTAGGCTTATTCTGCTCAACTAACTGAAAACCTATTTTTCCACAATTCGCTTCACCACTAATCTTGATATCTGGAGTTTGAGCCAGAGCAGTCTTGATACCCAAGAGCGTGAATGGTTCTTTTTCAACGATTACTATTGTTAGCATGATGCTGGTTAATTATCTAATAAAAACTGGCTATTGATTGACTGATTTATTATTGATGTCTTAAGGACACCATCTAGACACCAAGTGTCTAGATGGTGTCTAGGGTGGTCTCTGCTAGTGTCTATGCTGTATAAGGGTTTTTCGCTTGGGTGTCTGTGGTGTCTGGAGTAGGCGTGTCCACGAAAAAAGGGCATTTTTGGGGCGAGACACCGGACACCAAAAGCAGTCAAATTTGATTGAGTTTGATAATACCCTCGCCTATCCATTCAGCCATACCTGCCCCCACAATTTCATACATCCAGCCCTTGATTTGCTCCACAGAAAATCTTTCTGAGTTGACTTTAAAGTTGCCTTTGAACTCTCTTACATCAGCTTCAATTCGCTCAGTTCTGGTGAGATATTCATACAACTTTTGTGCCATTGGTGATAATTTATTAGGCGTTGATTTGATATCATCTGCCTTGCTACCAAGATTAAATTCCAGTTCATAAATGCGTTCTAAAGTGGCTTTATCTATGGGTGGAATTGGAGTAGATTCTAATGTTGCAGCGTCACTAAAATCAGATATTTTAGTAGTCATTTTGGGCAGAATAACATCAAGCCACTCGTTAGAACTGTCGAGTTTTACCTTAGCTCTACCCGTAGATTTTGGCTGTAGTGTAATCGGGTCAACTTCAGCCAAACATTCAACCTGAAGCATCTTAGAAACAAGGTTATAAAGCCCTTTAATCCCAAATAAACAGGTCTGGGTATTGTTGTGAGCAACCACAGTTAAAGGCATTTCTTGTTTGCGGCTTTTGGTAAGTGCCAATTTGCCAAACTTTGATAGTAATTCCTCATCTTTAATAAAATCTCCGTAGGTGGTTGCCTCCTCACAAATTAGAGATAAAGCTTTGCCCTCAGACCACAGTTTCTGCCGCCATTGGTCTTCACTTAAAGATGAGTTATTGAAAGTTTTTAAGCGTTCTTCCAGTTCTTTAACGTAGTTACGGATCTGTTGTTCAATCTCGTCCCAGGAGTGATAACTTTCAACCCCTCGCCACTCTGCGCGGTTGCTGTCCGGGTCAAGGACGATAACTCGGTAGCCTGCCTGTTTTTTCTGTTTAGCAACGTAACGAGCCAGCCATGATTTACCGCCGCCTTGGTTGCCCCATATCAGGGCAGTTTGTTTGATGAGGTTTTGCACCCATGCGATTTTATTGTCCTGTGGTGCGATTGCTCCAGGCTCAGAGCCAGTAACTTTATCGCTAGGGTCAATCGTCCCCTGTAAAGTCTGGCTACCTTGCAAGTACGGCGTTTTCATCTCGCGCAATTGCTTAATGTAATCTGCCTTCTGTTGCTCGGTCATGCCTGCGGTTTGCGCCTCAAAGATAGCGTCGGATGCCTCCATTTGGGTAACTTCAATTTCCGTGTGGGCGTAAATCTCCGCTTTTTGAATGTCAACAGTGCGATCATTAGCGATTAGATCCAAGTCGGCTTGTAGTTGAACTTCTGCGAGCGCAACATCTCGGTAGCTCTCCAACAACTCGGAACGAGCGGCCATCTCTGCCTTGGCTGCATCCCGTTTTTGGGCGATGTCTTCAAAAACTGCTTTCTGCTTCTCCTCAAACTGGCAGTGCCTCAGCATCCAGCCAGCAAGCGCAAACCCCAGGAATCCCCCAAACGCCCAAAACGCTTTATATGGGTTAGTCGCTTTCACTAAGCCATTAACGCCCATAGCTGGGTCACGCACTACTTGAGAGGGCATTCCTTCTAGCTTCCACTGCTCCCAGTAATGGGGGGTCATTCTGAAAGGGCGATTATTCTTGTCGTTACATTTCAGTGTTTTCTGGGGAGTCCGAACACAGAAGTAAATGCGATCGCTTGATTCCCCTTTCCATGCCATCGCCGCCGATCCAATGCCCACAGTTAAACTTAGCCCAATTGCCACAGCTTTCTTGTCCATTGGCAATTGACCAAACCACAACATTAAACCCGATTGTTGCGACTCTGATAACTGTTTATGTTTCTCAGTTAAATAATTCATTTACCTTTCTTGCCCCCAAATAAAAAAATCATTAATATCGCTATAACTATCGCCACGCCTGCACCACTCAGCCAACTGGAATAATCCGCAGTTTTGGGCTGATACATCTTTTCAATTGAAGTATTAGCTGTATCACTAGAAGTTCTCGCTTCATTCCATTCACTAATCGGGTCAGAAAGCGCACACAATAACGCCAGTGATGCACTGCAACCAGTCATTAAATTAGTAACGAAATTATTAAACCCTTCACCTGTTGCAGTGGCAGTAAAGTAGAGGTGTGCAGTACCCACAGCTAGGAACATTCCAACTGGATGAACTTGCAACAGATGAAAAGTGAAAATAACTGCACTGTTTAAGCAACTGCCAGCGACAATTTCACAGGCATTACCAGCACGTCTAAATGTCCTGCCTCTGTTATTTTCTGGTAATGCTTGCGGTTCTTCTCGTTGCCGTTGTTCTTGTTGTTGTGTTTGTGCCAGCCCTTCATACAGAAAAGGGCTGACGTTAGTTGATGAATCACTTTTTCTAACTAACATCAGCCTTACCTTTTAACTAATTACTTATCTGTCGCCCAACTTCTGCCACAAGTTACCCAACATTGCACCCCATCCTCTAACGGTTCCGGTTGCAGAAACACTTGATGTTGGTGCAGAATTTTGGGATTGAAATGGGATAACTTCTGGCGGTGAAGAGTTCGGCTCTAATGCCCTTGTCCCATACCTTGCACGGGCTAAAAGTTGTTGGCGTTTTTCTCTCAAGCCTGTGGTGATGGCTTGCCGTTGGGCTTGCACAGTTTGTCTGTTTTCTATGCTGCTAATTTTGTTCTCATGTCTCCACAATTCTGCTTGTAGATCATGATGTAATTGGGCTGCAACTTCGGCTAGTCCGTGCTTACGTTTTTGGTCAATTCGCAGCAAGTCGGCTCTATCTTGGGCATCTATCTTACTCATCTCTGAATCAAATTCCGAGTTAAGTTTGCGAATTTTGGCGATCGCCGTCGCTACATGAGAGCCGTATTGTTTACGAAGTTCGACCCAGGTAACTTGTCCTTTGGTCAACTTTTCCATCGCCTCAAAGACTACCTTGGCGTTGTCTAAAAATGGCTCTAATCTATCACTCAACTCTTGGGCATTATTGGCGTAATCGGCAAACTGTTCGAGTTTATTTATATCCGAAAGATAGCCGAGAATATCAGACTCAAATCCGCCCCAAGTTTGCGCTTTTTCGTCGATGTGGGAACTATGACCAACTACCGGATTACGTATTGCAAAGTCCATTGTGCGGTTCTCCTTAGCGTTGGTATTTGAGTTGATTAATTAATGCTTCCGCCAGTCCCAGGTGTTCGCCTATTTTGACTCGTTTATGAATACTTTGGACAATTGGAGAGACTGTTGAAAGTGCCTCTACTGCTGCTGAACCACCTTGAACATTTATCTCGGCACTCAAGAGATTTTGGACGACCCCATGTAACAGCAACAGTTTTTCTACCTTGCCCAGTTGTTCAAGTGTGCTGCCGTACTGTTGCTGAAGCTCATCTAGGTAGGAACCATCTCCTGGCATAGTGCTTGTGAAATACCCAACTGGTTTATTCATTCTTGGTAAAATCCTTGTGTAGTGTATTCTTCATGGCGGAGATACATTCATCGGTGGGTGCGATTGCTTGCTTTGGTCGGCGGTGCAATCGCTCTCCCCATCATTGAAAAAAACCTTCTCTTGAAACATCAACAGTTGAATCTGCGGCTGTCCATTGCAGTGTGTTGAAAAACTGGGTGACATCACCCAAAGTTACATCACAATCAAAATTCAACTTTTGATACTGTGGATGCTGCCGAATTTGGGTTACTAATTGTTGGGCTTGTGCAATCAATTCTGGCAGTGGTTGAGTGTTCATAATTCACCTCAAAAAATTGATAATTGCAGTGATTCTTGACTGATAACACTTGCACTAGTTAACATCCCTGAGACTTCATAACAGCGCGAAGTTACAGCCTTGTGATTGAGTACTAAATCAGCTTTTTTTTCGTTGTCCGGCTAGAGGTCGAAAGTGATATTTTGGATGCTGGATTGTCCCTGTTTTATAGAGGTACTGATAGAGGCTTCTATCTATTTGGTAAACCTTTGAACTGGTTAGTAGGTTTGAGTCGTAGACTAGATTTAAGTTGTTCATGAAGCTACTCCCTTAAACTGGCTGGCCATGTTTGCTAGTCCAGTCTTATTCGGTTGAATTGGTGTAGTATTCGGCATTTGAGTTTTTGGAGATGTCTGCACACCAATACCACCTTGAAATATCAACTTTTCTACTGCTGCTGATAGTGCCTGTGTTGGTGCATCTTGAGGAATACCAAACATTTGGCACAATTCATAAACTGCTAAGTACGAGATGCTTATACGCCGAGATTCGTAGGACTTTATATCTGACACTTGTTTATACTCCTGTGGAAATTTCTGTTAATAGCTTTAAGCCAAAAGCATTGATAAATTGCGGATTTTCTAAAACCACGAATCCCAAGTCAGCCAGATTTTGATCTACTACTGGCAGGGAAACGCCACCACCCCAGGCGACAAGGTATTTGGCTCTGTCTAGGTAATTGCTGGAGGTGACAAAGTTGGCGAATTTCTCAATGCGATTAGACCACCATTCATCTAGACACTGGGCATATTCCTTTTCAAATTTCTTGCCCGTCAGGTGATTACCTCCATAAGTAAAAGTACCTTCTAAAATGCCTCGATTAACCAAGCTGGGTGAATGTTTTACGTCCTTAGAAATTAGACTTATTGGGTCGTTGCGTTTGTCGAGTGCTTCGGCAATCATTGAGTGCAGTTCACCGGCTCCACCTTCAATCAGGTGTCTGTTAATCACTGCACCGTTGCCGTTGAATACGGTAATTAACCAAGTGGATGAACCGATATCAAGGGCGATAGCAATTTCTGATGGGTCAAGGGCTAGGGTTGGTTCACCAAATAAACAATGAGCAATGCTGCCATAACCCTCTGGATAAATGCCTGTGACTACGATGGATACTGTCTTGGTGACAACAGAACGATTAACGGGGTGTTGATGCTGAAAGGTGTGGACACCTTGAACTCGGCGTTTAATTTCTTCTCCCCAGCGTTCTGGGTTGTGGTTGCTCAAGCTGATTTCTAGCTTCATCCCCGATGGGATGTTCAGAACTGCTAAGTCTGCAAGGATGCTTTCTAATGCCAGTTCTGCTTTTTTCGCCTTATCTTCGTGCAGTAGGATGTGGTCACTTTGGGCGATCGCCGCACTGCCCCAGAAGAATTGCGTGTCTTTTAAATCCAAACGCTTCCCTTCGACATAATGCACCCATGCACCATCTTTCGATATGGTTTCGTGGTGGCGAATGTTGCGGTTACGAACTAATGAGTACGCAGCAGGCATCATGATACAAAAATCACCATAAATTGCCTTGCCATACCCCGCACCGGGGTCTTTACCTGCAATTAGGGCAGTTAGCCCGGAATTGGCAAGCTGATCTGCTTGAACTAGCCAATTTGTGGCATTGGCGTATGTGGAAGTCATGGTTCTGATGGTTGGTAAAAGTCTTTAATTATCTGGCTTTGGAGAATTTATCGGCTGAATTGCTTTAAATCCACACATCCAGGTTTTGGTAAGCCTAAACATCACTTTCTGGCTTCTATTGCCTTTGTTGGGTGACTGTTTTTGGCTCTCATCACATCATATCACATCATGATGTGATGAGAGATGTTAAAATTATCTGTAATAGGATAAGAGAGCATATCATGATGTCAGATGAGCAAACGAGTTCTGACTTAATGAGCAAAAAGTTAAATGCTGTAATTCCAGATGAAACTTGGGAGGCACTAGAGCAAATTGCAAATGAAGAGATGAGAACTAAAAGCCAAATGGCAGCTATTCTGCTCAGTGAAGCGATCGCCGCCAGACGTAGCAAAAAATCGAAATCTCAAAAACCAGAAAAAACAGAGGAATGAGTGATAACGTCCAACCAAAAAACCTACTGCTAGTCCTGAATACAGAACTTAATAAATGGTTATTGGTTCAAAAATGTAGGTCAAGCATTACGATCAGTAAAGTTTGTGCTGATTTCACATCATTATTAATTTTTAAAGTCGCCAATGACTACTGTGAAAGAGCCACCAGTAAATTTTCAACTGCCACTGCATAACGAAGCGGCGTTAGAGTGGCTTAGGAAAATGAAAGACTACCAGTCTACCGTTGCTATGGCAGCTGGTAGTGCTGCACTGTTAACTGGGGGTTGGATTCATCCCTTTGGATGGGCAGCTTTTGTATTGGCCTACAAGCCCTTGGTGATCACTCAAAAACTGGCGCGGTTGGAAAAATTAACAACCATGCTTTGGGAAGAGTTTAAAAGCGAAGGAATACAAGTCTTCCCATTTCCAGGAAGCGAGGACAACCATATCGACTTGTTTGTGAGATTTCCACGAACCACTCACTTGTTTATCTCAATTCGCTCTCTTGGAGATCGGGAGGTAGTCTACAACGAAGCAAAAGAAGTTCTACAGGTTAGAAAGAAGAATAAGTGTGGCTTGACCACTTGGAAGCCTTGCCCACTGCTGGAGTTGGCTGCTTATGAAAAGTGGCTCAACAAAAACCGAGATCAATTCTTCATGACCTCTCGTGAAGCGACAAAAACGCCAACAGCAAAAGTTTTGGTCTTATGGAATCCTACCAAGCCAGCTTCTAATCTTAATGAGCATCTCTATTCTTCGGTAGGAAACATGAGGATTCTGGCTCTCAGAAGAAAAGGCACTATGTTTGTGATTTCACAGGAGGAAGTAATCGAGTTTGTTAGGGCTTGGTTAGCCCAGTACAAGTAGTCTAAAAACTGAAAACCCCTTGTCCAGTGAGGACAACAGGGTTTTCAAAGCTTATTCATTTGGAATTGGGGATTGGGTGTGGAACCTAATAATATCCCTAATAGTAATCTTATCAAACCTTTTGGAGTATTAAGGCATTGTAACACTGTCACCCTCCTAGAAAGAGATACTCAGGAATTTCAGGTTTTTATATACCTAAATTTTAGTATAAAAGATTACTATAAGTGATAGCTCCAATTCCTCCAAAACACATAGATAATGGAGGAACAGGAAGTGCAATTACCGCTATTAAATGACTCAGCCACTCGTGACAAGCGACACTACGCATCAGTCGCGCCTAAGAAATCACAAAATTACTTATTAAGCAATGGTCAACAATTAAATATTGTTAAGGGAGGTATCGCGTAATGGTTGCACAATTTCCCCATGAAACAGCGATCGCTTCCTTTGACATTCGCAATTTTCTTGACCAGCTAGAACCAGCCAAAGAGAAAAATAAATATATCTGCCCAGCCTGTGGTGGTCATAACTTAAGCGTCAACCCCAGTAACGGCAAATACAGTTGTTACAATGACTGCCTTCACCGAGATATTCGAGAAGCAATCAAGCCTTGGAGTGAGGTACTCGAAGAAAGAAAACTTGGGACTTACACACCACTACCCAGATTCAAGCCAGTTAAGGCGAAAAAACCAGCCTTCCCACCCAAGGTTTTAAATGTTGACCCATCACAGTTAAGGGTATGTAGGCTCAACGGTGATATCACCACGCCACAGCCTGTAACCCCTGATTTCGTTCCCAAATCCGTTGCCATCAGGCTATCGGATTCGGGAGCCACAGCAGAGGAATTAAAAGAAATTACAGTGGTTGAATACGACTATAGCAACGGGCGAAAAGCTCACAGATTTTCCTGTCAGAGTGCTGCTGTCCCCAAAGGCAGGGTCAAAACATTCTCCGTCAGCCGAATTGACCCCATAACTAATAAGATTACCTGGAAGAAAGAAGGAAAATGGCCAGCTTACAGACAAGATGAAGCGATCGCCATCATTAAAGCCACAGATGGCATCCCCATACTGCTGGCCCATGAAGGTGAAAAATGCGTCGAAGCCAGCCGATTACAAAACTTAGCCAGCATTACTTGGGTAGGCAGCAGTTCTGACGGTGACATACTCCATTCATTAACCCAAATCCAGCACAGTACAGGTAAAGATTTTTTACTGGCTTACTGCACTGATAATGACGAAACTGGCTGGAAGAAACAACAGCGAATCAAAGAGATTTGTCACCAAGCCGGAGTAAATTTTGTTGCCATCGACTTGCTAAGAATTCAACCCAGCCTGCAAGATAAAGGAGACATAGCAGACATTTTTGAGTCAGGCATGACAGGCGATGAATTAGTAGAGCTACTACTTCAGCAGATTGCAGAAGTTACAGCCCAACAGCAACAACAACTAGCCCAAAACACAATAGATGTTGCGGATTTGGACTCCGAGCCGGACAGCACATTCCTACAAAAAGGTTTTAACACCCTTTACGGCGAAACAAAATGGATCTGTGCCGATGGCAAGCTGTACTACTGGCATGGCAAAGGCTACAGACACTCACCCGATGCTGTTGAGCGTCGGCGGATCACCAATTATTGCAATTCCTATTCGGTCATCAAGAAAAACGGCGATAACTTTGTCATCACCTACCCCTACGCCAAACCCAACAAGGTCAAAGAGTTGCTGGAGTGGGTGAAGCTGCGAGTCGAAATTGACCCACAATTACTCAATCCACCAGGGGTTAACTGTACCAATGGCGTGTTAGCCATTGACTGGTCAGGTACTATACCAAAGCCTGTGTTAGAAGAACACGACCCAGACAAGCACTTCTATACTTATGAGCCATTGGTGAAATATGACCCCAAAGCTGACTCCTGGCATTGCGATCGCCTGCTGGAATGTCTAGATGAACCACAACAGCAAATCTTATTAAGGAACTTGGGGGCGAGTCTTGATTTATTGGAAGTTCGCAAGCGTCGCGGACGAGAAACAAAGGTCATACTGGCTTGCGGATTGGGTGCAAACGGTAAGGATTCCATTAGACAGGTAGTATCTACTATTTTCGGTCATCAAGGTATGACCAGCTGTTCCCTAGCTGACTTTGTGGCTTACGATGAAGGGCGGAAATTTGCCTTAGCTCCCCTGGTCAACAGTCGGGTGAATTGGGCATCAGAAAACCCACAAACCACACGACTCGATAAAATTCAATCGCTGAAGCTATTTGCTACTGGTAACGTCTTACACTCAGAACGCAAAGGCAAAGACCACATCGAATTTGACCCCAGAGCCATCGGCATCTTTAACTTGAATGACACCCCGCCATTGCACGGCACAATTCAAGCCACTATCGACCGCATCACCGCCCTGCTGTTCCGCAAAACATTTAAGACCAATCCTGACCCAAATAACCCCGATGAGTTACTAGCTGACCCCCGGTTCGCTTATGACGTGGATTTCGTGCGTGAATGCGTTGCCCCAGCGTTTTTAAATAAAATGATTGCTGGACTACAGGCATTAATCGTTGAGGGCATTGACTACAGCTGTACTCAGCAAGCCTTGGAGGAGATTCAGGCAGAAAATTCACACCTGTTCCAATTCTGTAAGGACACAGGGCTGGCTTATAACCCTTCGGGTATTGTCACTGCTTTTGATATCTGGCAACGTCTAGAGGATTGGTACATTGACAACGGTACTTTGTCATTTGAAGAATCTAGCAATGGCAAGGTGAAAGCCATTTGGCAGGAACAGTCCAAGCCCAGCGATAAAACAGTCAAGGCGATTAACCAAGCCCTACCCAGAATTAAAGCATTATTCCCCAAAGCCAAATTAACCACTGTTCCTCACCCATCGGGTAAGCGGAAATTACAAGCACTGCAAGGAATTAGTTTTGATAATGTGCCAATGTCAATAACTGGCACACCCATAGCAATAAGGGAAAATTCCACACCAAATTCCACATCAAATCCACACCAACAAAGCCAGATAAATCAAGACTTCCACACCAACCACACCAGTTATGAGGGGTCGGATGAAAAAAATCTGTGGGGTCAACAAAAACCCGATCTAGATCAACAACCAAAATCAAATATCAATGTCAATGTCGATTCGGCTGATCAAGATTGGGATGGGAATGAGAAGCCAAAATCAGATATCAATCCCAATGTTGATTGTGATCATGAATTAGAGGTGGACAAACTGGTGTGGTCGGTGTGCGATGAAGTGGCAGCAAGCACTCCAGCCGATTCAACTGGTGTGGAGACTGCTGTGCCATCCGAGCTTATTGCTATGCCAGAGAGCTTATTGACAACAGAATCAGGCCAGCAGTCGAGCGATGGTGCTGACGGGGCTTGTCCACAAGATGATGCAGCAGCGTCACAACAACCAGTCAATGGTCAACCCTGTGAAAAGCCAAAATCTGCTAAACCCCTATTTACAAATGAAACAGAGGAACTAATCTCTAATGTGGAACTGATTAGGGAGTGTATTGCGGAGCAATCCTGGGACATGATTGAGCAATTAGCATCAGTCTGGACTAAAGAATATAAATCTGCTGTTTGGAAACAGTTGACTCCTGAAGAACGTTCAAAAGTGAATGCAATAAAAGCCCGTAACCAAACTTCAGGCTAAATTGTCAGCAGAAAAATGGTGAAATTTTGGACTAAGAAGTTGAACTATGGACACAAACGAACAACAAATCCTCTGTTCATGGGAGCTAAATGCCAAACCGTGGATGCGTGTAGTTCAACAAAAGCTTTTAGAAAGCCGCGTTTTGGTCACAGACAAAGCGATTATAGAAGCCATAGTTGAGCTAAAACCACAAACGTTTTTAGATATAGGGTGTGGTGAAGGTTGGTTGTGTCGGGAACTATGGTCGCGTGGGTTTGACGGCTGGGGAGTGGATGGCATTGCCCAAATGGTCGAAACAGCACTCGGCAATGGTGATGACCGCTTTGTAGTTAGTTCCTATCGTGATTTGCCTTCACAGAGATTTGGCAGCATACAACAATTTGACTGCTTTATCTGTAATTTTTCCATTCTGGGAGAAGATACCCTGGCTGAGATAGCTCATGCGGGTCAAAGCCTGTTAAAACCCAAGGGCAAAATAATCATTCAAACACTTCACCCTCATATCGCTTGTGGTGAGCAGCCATACCAAAACGGGTGGCGTGAGACTTCATGGCTGGGAATAGGAAATGAAGAGTTTCATCCGGCTCCCTGGTACTTTAGAACAGTCGAGTCATGGATTGGGGAATTTCATCTCAGGAATTACAGATTACTGAGGTTAATGGAACCAACTCACCCAAAGACCAACAAGCCAGCCTCAATGTTATTCATCTTTGAACGATATTAGTACTACAAAAACCTCAGAGTGCGAAATGCCCAAACAGATAGTTGAGGTTGAATTAAAATCAACAGGTTAAGTAACGAGGTGTTAGTAATTTCTTAATCGCAATGTCAAATCCAGGTAGAGAAAGACTTTTGAGAGCCAGTGTTGTGTATCGCTGTTGCGAGGTCGAAGTTTAAATACAATTAACTGTTCCTATCCAGTTAATTGTGGTGAGAACACAGATTAAGCCTTGATACAAGAGAATACCATACTTGAGGTGCCGAAATTATATGAGTTTCTCGTTTACCAAATACGTGATTTATAGGGAGAAAGCCTGATGCTTCATCGACTAAATAAAGGTAGTTTGCAGGAAGATGACCTATGGGAGCTTCTATGTCAAAGGTTAAATCTTCGTAATAAATCCAATAGTTGTCCTCCCTCCAACCACAGCGATCTGCCAATATTTCTATATTATGTTGACCTTCATTCCAACTTCTCATTGTCATTATATTATCAATGATTTTTAGTCCACTTTCCTGCGCTATTTTCTTCTGAACGCTCAAACCAAAACGACCATCACTAAAATGTACCCATAAATAATCAACAGCCAGGATATCTTCGCAAGGAATAGATTGACAATATTGAAATATGCGTTGAGCAGGGATACTGAAAATTTCGTTGATACTGAACGAACTTGGCAAGTTTGTCCAAACAGCACTAAACAGATTACTTTGCTCTTGCCACATCAATATCTCTGTCGTTTCTTCATCAGCTTCTTTCCATTCTCTTGCTTCGAGATGGTTTGCGAGTTTTATATATCGTGAGGGAACTTGAGATACGTTTAACCAATTGCCATAGTACATAAAGCAGATTAAATGGTAACATTAAAATCTGTATAAAAATACGCATTAAAATGGGACGTTGAAGATGCTCCAAGGTTCTCAAATATCTTATAACTTTTTGTGTATGGGGATGATTTACTCCCAAAGTCTGTTCGTAGATTGCTAGAGCTTGCTGATATAAAGATTTAGCTTCGCTGTATCGCTTAATTGAATCATAAAATATAGCCAAATTTCGTTGGCTATCAGCCACATACGGGTGTGAATCTCCCAGCAATTGGACTCTAAGTGCTAAAGCTTGCTCGTAAAAATTTTTGGCTTCAGCATATCGCCCAGTAGCATGGTAAAGACCAGCCAAGTTATTGTAGCTAGTGGCAATATCAGGATGTAATTCCCCTAATAGTTGAATTCTCAGTGCTAGGGCTTTCTGTAACAAAGGTTCAGCTTCAGCATATCGTCCAGTGTAATAATACAGTTCAGCTATGTGGTTGAGGCAACCAGCAGTCTCAGTATGATACTCTCCTTGTACGCGAATCCTCAGTGCTAGAACTTGTTCTAACAAAGGTTCAGCTTCTGTGTATCGTCCTTGGAAACAGAACAGAAATGCTAAATTGTTGAGGCAAGTGATAGTATGAGGATGTAACTCCCCCAAAAGATTTTTGAAAATTACAAAAACTTGCTGATACAATGTTTCTGCTTCAGCATATCGCCCAGTCTCTTGATAAATTATAGCGAGGCTGTTGTAGCTACTGGCAGTATCCCGATGAGATTCTCCTAGTAGGCGAATTCTTAGTGCTAGGGCTTTCTGTAATAAAGGTTCAGCTTCAGCATAGCGCCCCATCGTATGGTACAGTGATGCCAAATTATTGAAATCATCAGCTACAGATGGGTGTTCCTCTCCTAGCAAAAGTCTATCAAGTGACAGAGCTTGCTGATAAAGTTTTTCAGCTTGAGCATACTGCGCGATAGAGTGATAAAGTTTAGCCAAGTCACTAAGGTTAGAGGCTACATCTGGGTGTTCCTCTCCCAGTAAGTGTATTCTCATTTCTAGTGCTTTTTGATACAAATCTTCAGCCTGAGCGTATCGGTTCATGGAAGAATAGAGATTAGCAAGATTATTAAGGCTAGTTGCTATATTGGGGTGTTCTTCTCCCAAGACAAGTCTGGCAATATTTAGTCCTTGCTTAAATAGTGGTTCAGCTTCGGTGTAACGCCCAGTAAAATAGTATATTAATGCTAGATGATTGAGAATTGCGCCAACATCAAGATGTTCCTCGCCCAGCAAGCGTCTTTTTAGTTCCAGTGCTTGCTGATACAATTCTTCAGCTTCTCTATACCGCCCTTGGTCTTTGTAGAGTGCTGCCAGCCTTGTCAAGCTTTCAGCTAGGTCAGGATGATCACTATTAAACAGGCGCTGTCTCATCTCCAAAGCTTGTTTATATAGTGTTTCAGCTTCCCCATACCGCCCTTGGTGATGATAGATTGCTGCCAGACCTGTCAAGCTTTCAGCTACGGCAGGATGATCACTATTAAACAGGCGCTGTCTCATCTCCAAAGCTTGTTTATATAGTGTTTCAGCTTCCCCATACCGCCCTTGGTGATGATAGATTGCTGCTAAATCCTTCAAACTACTACCTACACTTGGATGGTCGCCATGAAACACGCGCTTTCTTATTTCTAGTGCTTCAATGCAGAGGTGTTCAGCTTCGCTATAGTCTCCTTTTGTTACATAAATTCCTGTTAAATTGCTTAAGCTAGTAGCTACGTCGGGATGGTCGCCTGGAAATAGGCGTTTCATCATTGCTAGTGATTCACTGTAAAAAGATTCGGCTTCGGAGTAACGTCCTTGGTTGCTGTAGAGTAAAGCTAAATTATTCAAGCTAGTAGCTACGTCGGGATGGTCGCCGGAAAATAGGCGTTTCCTCATCTCGAAAGCTTTGATGTGGAGGGATTCAGCTTCGGTGTATCGCCCTTGATTATTGTGAAGTAAGGCTAAGTTGTCCAATATAGTAGCTTTAAAGTCATGGTCGCCTGGAAACCGACGCTGTTTCATCTCCAGTGCTTTAGTATAGAGGGTTTCGGCTTCACTGTACCTACCTTGGCTATGGTATAATGATGCTAGATTGCTTAAACTAACAGCCAAATCATCATCGGATAGCTTACCATTACACCACAAGCGATTTTTTATCTCTAGTGATTGAATGAAAAGGGGTTCGGCTTCTGTATCGCGGCCTTGTTTGTTGTAGAGTAAGGCTAAACTGTTTAAACTGTTAGCCACTTCAATAGAATCGCCAGAAAAAAGATTCTGGCAAACCCGCACACGTTCCTTACACCAAGGTTCTGCTAATTTATATAATCCTTGTCTAGAGTAAAAATTGTATAAACCAAAAAGTATTATAAGTAAATTTTGATCGCTATTAATTAGATATTGTGCCACCTCTTCTAAGTGTGGGATAGCATCTTTTACAGATTTATTTAATTTCTGTATTGGCAAATTAGGAATATCTCTAGCAATGGCTACAAAAATTTCTACAAAAGCCTGTTTTAAATCATCGACTCGTTCTGACGCTGCGACTTTGACTTTCAAAAATTCTCGAATTAAGGGATGAATTTTGTAATGACCATCTTGGCCTACTAAACGTTGCATTAAATGAAGCTTATAAAGTTGAGTTTTTGCTTGATTTACATCTTCTTTTAGCCAACCAAGAGAGTGATGCTGACTAATAAATTCCACCAAGTGCCAAGGTATGACATCTGGGGCAAATAGGCTCAACAATTCACCTAGATTTTGTGTTTTTTGATTAAGTTCAAGCCAATTTAATTCAAACGCTGCTTTTACTCCCCGCTTGGCTGTTATGTCTGCATCTTGTAATTGTTCCTCTGATAGATCAATGGCATTATCTTGTAATGCCTGGGCTTTCAAACGCTGTAATATTTCTGATAAAGATAAGTCAGGATCTTCTACTAAATACCGTCCTACCAACTCCAAACCTAGAGGTAAATAACCCAGCCACGCACACAACTCTTCTGCTACTTGGAATTCCTGCTGCACTCGTTGGTCTTGTTCGCCTAAAACACCTATCAACAGTTTTAAAGCATCCTCTTTTGGCAACACATCTAGTGAGATTTCCACAAAATTGGTGTCTAATCGTCGTAGGCGTGTTGTCATCAAAATTCGGAAACGATTAGCTTTTGGTAGTACCTTTTGACAACTTTTCCAAGAAGTGACATCATCCAATATTACCAACACCAAACCTTCTGCTGGTCGCCAGTTCTGCCAGCACCACTCCACCTGTTGTTCTAGACTAAGTTGTCGTCCTTGCAACTCCTGCGGCACTTCCAAATTCATGAAAAGCTGGGTAAACTGCACAATCTCCGCAGCTAAATTTGAGTCTCTAGCATTTAACCAGCAAATTCCACCAGAATAATCGGCTTCATGTTGACGTGCATATCTGACCGCTAATTCGGTTTTGCCAACTCCACCCATACCAGAGACAGCAGAAATTGCTACTACATTTGGTTTTTGTAACTTTTCACTCAGTTGACTGAGTTCATCCTCTCTACCAACAAAGTTATTTGAGCCGGAATATGGAATATTATTCGGAGGGTTTTGTTTACCTTGCTCAAAGATGAAGGTATTGCCTACAATATTCTGCTCTCCGCCTTTAATATTTATTCCTTGCCAATTTTCACTAGTCATTTGCTGCTAAATTTGAAGGTATTGTTTTTGATAGTTGGCTCTCCGCCTTTAATATTTATTCCTTGCCAATTTTCAATCACAGTTGTTAATTGCTTTTCTAATTGGGGATTCTCGGTTACAGCTTGATTGATATCATTTCCTAAAGCTTCTACTGCTGCTTTAATTTCTGGGTCTGTGGCTGCTGCCTTTTTCACTTCTTCTACCAAAACAGCTTCGCCAATATCCTTTCGTTCGCCTGGAGGTAAGGTGGCGTTTTCCTTTGCTACTATTAAAGCTTTGGCTGTATCAGGCGATTTCTGCTTCAGGAGTTGCATCAGCCCTTCTGAAGCTATATCGAAGGTTTTGTCTGTAGACCAGTCAATAATTTTACCCACTACCCAAGTTGTGAAAGCGATCGCACCAGCAGTTAATGGCTCCATCTACTACCTCTTAAGCGCGGTATTATATTTTATTATTACCACATAGTTTTTGGTCTAAATTACACAATTAATTAAAAAAATCTCTAGTTAGCTTATTATTTAGACTCATCGATTTATGTAGCATTCCACTTTTGGGCTCCAACGTGTAATGCAGACTCAGTTTTCAAACCATTTAAAGACTCAAATCATCATCCTGTTCCCGTCGTTGCTGCTGGCGTAACTGCCGCCCATAATCAATAAGTTGCTGATTCCAATCAGCCGCCTTGCACAACAGCCGAGTAGCCTGTGGCAGTAGTTCTTTTACTGCCCGTGCAGCTGCATCACCAGCAACATCTGGGTCAAAAGCCACCTGCACATTAGGGATATGCCGCAATTGCTCTACAGGTAAACTGTTGGGGCTATCAACTGCCATGTACAGCGTTCTCGTGGGTGGCACGTCGCCTCTAACTTGATACTCCAGCATTGCTATTGACATAGCATCGATGGGCGAGGAACATAGCACCAGTTTCTCAGGTGGGTCAGTTGGTTGTCCGCCCAGGTGGAAGTAAAACCAACCCTCACGTCGCTTAGTCCCTTTCTCATAACCCTTAAAACTGTTGTTTTCGCCCCTTGTCCCACGCAGAAATGCACCTTTAGCATGGGGCAAATCGCCAAGATTCCGCATCACGAACACAGCATTTTGCTGGTCATCAGCATAAACTAGCCCCCGTTCGTGGAGAGCTTGAACCAGATTTTCCTCTATTCCCCGTTTCTGGGTGAGGTAGTCAGAGACTAACTGCCATTTGGCTTTATCCTCAACTGGTAGCCGAAATTGCGGACGTGGTTCAGACTGGATAATCTCACTTGTCGCATTCCTGGCGTGAGCGATCGCTGCTCTTTCTGCTCCAGCTTCCCCGAATCGGTCACTAAGCCAAGCGATCGCCTGTCGAAAATTACAAGAGTTAACGTGCATCACCAAATCAATTGCACCACCGCCGCCCTTCTGTTGTTCGGGTGAAAAATCGTAGAACTTCGACCCATCTATATTAATGATGTGACCATGACCTTTCCACCGTCCTTGGTCATGATGTAGCCCCAACTCCCAAGCGACATCCTCTAGGGGTAAGTCACGCAGTTGACTGGTTGATTCCAACAGTTGCACCTGTTTTTCAAGTTGCTGCCGTTCCTTTTCACTATCTCTGGCTCGTTGCTCGGCACGGGATAGCCGTTGCGCCATGAAAGCGCGGTCAGCCAATTGATGGTTAATAGTTTGAAAATCGTCACTCTGCTGAATCCGGGCAACGTAAGCCCTAGCTGGTTCCAAAGGTAAGGGTGCTAATTGTTGATTTGACCAAACGTTGCTTAATGGTTCGCTGTTAACGGCTTGGTAATACTCTTTTACTTTCGTGTGAGTTGCCTTGCTGCCCTTGACTCCCCGTTGGATGCCCAAAGGAGCGAGTGCTTCTGCATAACTGTCTTGGAGTTTGGACAGTTTAATGCTGGCAGCCCGACCATCACCGCCAAACATTTCTTTATGGCTCAGTTGTTTGGTTTTGTCGTTGATGGGTACAACGTAAGCATGAATGTGGGGAGTAGCTTCGTCCAAATGCAATTCTGCCCTGACGCACTTATCACCATAGTTTTCTTTTAACCAAAAGTAAGAAGCAGTGGCGAAATCGGCCATGCGCTTATCGTCCCACTCACCAGCCTTTGACGGGTCATGAGGGCGGAAATATTCAGGCGATGCCGACAAGAAAATCTCACTACACAGCACGGCATCCTTACGCGGTTTGTGTTTAGTGGTGCTGGCTATCTTGGTTTTTACCAGTTCTTCGAGTGGTGTACCGTCCTCCATACCAATCAGTCTGATATTTTTTTTAGTGGTGTCAGCGTTTGGGGTATCTTGTAAACGGGCGGTATGCTTTTCGCTACCCCCAACATTGCCAAAAGACTTGAGTTTTTCAACGCGCAGAATTGCTAAAGCCGCCATTGATTTTCTCTCGAATTTTACAGTTGTGCCAAAGTTGTGCAAACTCCCCGCAGGGGCGAACGTAACTTCTGCGTTCTGAGCGTAGCGAGGAATGGGCGCAGCCCACCCGCAGGGCGCGGAAGTGTAGTGAGTACACCTCCATATTAGTACCCCCATCCCAAAGCTTTCTGCTACCGCCCATCCATCGCCATCAATCGAAAGCCATTGGTGCAATCTAAGAGCTAAAATTGCACAGTTCTGCACAGAATTAGCACAATTCGGTACGGCTAATTTGGCACTTTTGGTCATGAAGATGCACAAGTTTTGGTCGAAAACTGTGCAAAAACTGTGCAGAATTAGCACTATATAAGTGCTGATTTGCACATCTTTTGTGCTGCTCTAAAACCAGCAAATTAACCAGCTATTAGCATGACTGACATTGAGCAACAGCGACGGTCTTAGTAAGCCGCAAACCCTGATGATTCAAGCTAAAATCAACTTTTATATAGAAGGTTGGAGCTTAGGAGTCAGCCCCAAACCTGAACAAAAACTGTGGGCGGAATGGAATAAACCAGTGGTGTTAGGTGATGGGAGCTGCTGCTTTTGGTAAAAGTGAAAGCCAGAAAGAACTCAAATATAGAAAGTGCTGGCTGTTCTTGGTGGCTCTCATTGAACTAAACAATATTTGGAATTACAGATTTTCTTGCTCAAGTAGTGACTCAATTGAAACCGATTTTTTGAAGTACGTTTGCAACATCGCCAGATTACGTATTCTCAATAAGACCCTGGCTTATTGAGAATGAAACCGGGGTAGTAAAGTGGCTGAAACTTTGTAGAGGCAAGGGTTTCAGTCCAAAAATCTCTAGATTGCTGGTGTCTCTTGGGACATAAATAAGGTCATTTTTCGAGTTTTGGTTGTCCCTCAAGAAAATCATGAAACCTTGATATTTGGAGATTGACCTTGTAAAAAGATGCCCCTGGGGACAAAAAAACCGCTATTTTTGGGTTTTTGGTTGCCCCCTTGGGGAAAGTGATTTTTATTACAAAATCACTATTTAAAACACACAAAAATCGATATAGTTTTAGGAGTTTTTAGTCATGACAGAGTTAGAGCAAAGAAGAATTGTCATTAAGCGCCCGAAGGATAGTTTAGATGAAAAGGTGATGAGCTATTTAAGGTCATGCTTTTATGCAAAAAAAATTGGGATAACAGATTTCTTTTGTTCAAGCAGTTCTATATTGAAATCAGTTTTTTGAAGTATGTTTGCAACATTGAGGTATTATTCAGCCTCAATCAACTCATTTACTGCACTGCCTGTTAAATTACGCCGCTTTAATTTCTTTCATGGCGCTATAGCGTCAGCCATTTCACTCTCACCTTGTTAAGATAACTTATCCCCAAAAAATCCAATTTTTAGCCCAAAACGCCCTTCAAAAATGGCTCTTATTTGCAATAGCAAAAATAACCATAGTAAGTATGGTTATTTTATTCTGCCACCGCAGAATTGTTGACAGCCATTGACTGCCGTTTCCCTGTGACTGCCTTTGAGCAGTCTTTGAGTTGCGATTTGAGATGCTCTAGAGCAGTCATAGCGCAGTTGTAGAACAGCCTACGACTAGTCGTAGAACAGTCCGAGAAAATAGTAATCTGGTATACAATTGAGAGAATTAAAAACCCACTAATTACATAGACTTAGTGGTGATTATGACTGAGCTTATCAAGGGAAGAATCACTATTGTAGTTCAATTGTAGTGCGTTGGTAGTAAACCGAGTGGCTGTGAACGCGATTTTGTTCTGATGATGCTGTTGAGTCAAAAAAACGGGCAAAACTTTTTTGCGTAATCTGAAGATGATATTTCAGCCGCGCATTAAAATTGTGGTCAACCTGACTGCTTGATAAAATTCAGTAGCTAAAAATTTTCGTTGATGATGAGCCAGGGGGCGAGGTATGCAAGTAAAGAGCGAAGTCACAATTAAATTTAGCGGTGAATTACCAGTCGCTACACCAGCAGCCAACAAGAAAGTTGAAGTCTCACTAACTGACCAGAACGGCATAGTCTTTACTGCTCAAGTTAATGCAAAAAGCTGGCGGAAGGCTGAAACCAACACATCTGAGTTTACGGACTGGGCAGGTGCTATATCGGGGAAGCTTGGACAACGAACCGAAAATGGGTTTGAGGTGATTGATGCCGGAATCCAGATTTTTGAAAAAAAATTGAAAGAGCCTAAACCAGAAGAAGGTGCTGTTGTAGCTGAAGCTGGTGCAAGTTCATAGGCGTGTCTCAAGCATTCATGAGTAAATTTCTACCTCTGCAAATGTCTCATTGCAGAGGTAGAAGTATTTTTAATTGCAGATTCAACGAAATCCTAAATTGGTGTAATATCCGTTACCATCAATCAAAAATTAAGAAACGCTTGTGATCTCAAAATCGTAGATGGCAGATCACAAGCGATTAGGATAGGTACGAACGTTTCACTTCCAGCATTGCATCCAAGATAGAATCAATGTTCGGTTCTAAGTGAACTAAGTTTAATCAACTGAAGGCGAATGAGCTGATATCAATTTACAGGATGCCCCAAAAATGGAGAAAGCCTTGACCTGAAAAAACTTCAATCACAACGATAGATAAAAAACCAATCATTGCAAAACGACCGTTCCAATTTTCACTATCAGTAGTGAACCCAAAACGCAAAGCATTTGGATCGTCGGAAACAGTAGGTTTAGGATTCTTAAAACCTGACATAAACAAAACTCCAATGTATTGCGTTGTACAGTTGCCACTGTATGTAACGTAATGTAACAGACTTTTAAGATAATGCAACATTCAGTGCAAATAAAGGTGTCAGGAGTCACTGTGCCATTTAGGGAAAAAGTACGTGCGTGGAATCGAGTGAGCCACAACCGGACAAGAAAGGTGGAACAGCACCACTAAAATCACTGCCCAATGGGGCGCAAGTAAAAACAGATGAATATATTAAAGTATTAGACCTTTATGGTATTAGTCAATTAGAGGTTCTTACTTTTACAACCTTGAGGAGTCGGGCTATTTGTCTAAATGTATAGACATATTAAAGTATTAGACCTTTATGGTATTAGTCAATTAGAGGTTCTTACTTTTACAACCTTGAGGAGTCGGGCTATTTGTCTAAATGTATAGACATATTAAAGTATTAGACCTTTATGGTATTAGTCAATTAGAGGTTCTTACTTTTACAACCTTGAGGAGTCGGGCTATTTGTCTAAATGTATAGACATATTAAAGTATTAGACCTTTATGGTATTAGTCAATTAGAGGTTCTTACTTTTACAACCTTGAGGAGTCGGGCTATTTGTCTAAATGTATAGACATATTAAAGTATTAGACCTTTATGCTATAAACTCATTAACGCTTTAACCTTTAAAAAGTGATCGTTATTAGTGTATTCAACTTTAAAGGTGGGACAGGTAAAAGCTCCACCACCCTAAACTTAGGGGCATTTCTAGCATCTCCCAAACGCAAAACCTTACTAATTGATTTAGATGGACAGCGTACTCTCTCGTTCGGTTTGGGCATGGATGGTCAACAGCCAACAACTCTAGACTGGCTAACTGAGGGGGAAACAGTCACACCTACCGAAACCAAAATTAAACACCTTTATCTGATTCCAGGTGACATAGGTATGTTTCGCCTAACATCATCTGATAACTTGTTTATTCCAGCACTTTCACAGCTTAGAGGGTTTGATGTAGTTTTAATGGACTGCCCACCTGGGCTATCGGTAGCATCAGTGCAAGCTATCCTCAGCAGCTCACGCATTCTTATCCCCACAATGAATGAACCAGCTTCCTTGAAAGGACTTTCGGAAGCTGTGGAATTAATTCGAGGAGAAAGGGCAGATATTCCCATTGATGTTGTTAGAACTCGGTATAAGCCCCGGTTAGTTCTGACCAAAGAAGCTGATGATTTGTTAATTGAGGCGGCGGTAGAGTTAGGTTATCGACTTTTACACACAACAATCCCTGATAACATAGCCGTTGCTGAATCTATCGCAGTGCAACAACCAATCTTGACTTATGCGCCCAAGTCCAGTGGTGCTAGAGCTTACCAGTCTTTGGCTAAAGAATGCACCAAATATTGGGGGACTAAATGACAAGAAAGAAAATGTCTGGCATGAAATTAAGCCAATTTTCTGGAATTAAAAGCCAAACAGAGCCAGAAATTACCTCTCCTCCCACTGAAGTAGAACCAACTTATCCACCAGTTGAGAAAATGCCTGTAACCTCCCCAACTCAAGACCCAGTATTGTCAGCCCCTACTGCATCATCAACCTCTGAGCCAGTAGTTAAGGAAAAACCTGTGACAATCAACATCAAAATTACTCGCACACAGCATGACTGGTTAACAGATACAGCCCGAACAGTACGAGACAACAACACAGAAGCAGTCCCTCCTGGTGAGCGAGTTTACCCACAACACCTAATAGGCGTTGCAATAGAACTATTGCTTTCTTGTAATATTGACTGGAGCCAAGTCAAGAATACTGAAGACCTCAAACGATTACTAAACCTATAAAATAATTAAAGCTTAATGAGCTTATCCTATTAAGGTCTAATACTATAAAGCTTTAAATCGTGTTCCTGTTTGCAGGCATCTTGGCGGCAATCCATATTGAAAACAGTGAATAACCTTACACCTGAAATCTAAGGCAACGCTTGACTACCCAAACTCAGAGGATCTAGCTGGCTATAGCGAACGGATTATGAAACTGCCTAACCCTGAACGCGCTATCGTTGAAACAGAGAAAATCGCCGGGTATTGTCTCAACCCAGAACATCCAGAAGGAAAGCACAAAGCGCGTGTATTTCAATCTGCACTAGACTTAAATTTAGATAATGTAGAAGAACTACAAACCCTACTTTTACAAGCAGTAGCTAATTATGATGCTATTCCCGGTAAAAGGAATTCATACGGTCAAAAATATATCATTGACTTTCCTGTTACTCGCGCCAACAAACAAGCAATAATTCAGAGTGTTTGGATAGTACGAAATGATGAAAACTTCCCCCGCCTAGTCACCTGTTATATACTCTAAGCACTGAGATAATGCCTATGAAATTATTAGATGTTGTTGCCCTAACCGAAGACCTACCAGAATTGGAATTGTATCGCGGTCAAGTAGGAACAATTGTAGATGAATACGAAAGAGGAGTCTTTGAAGTAGAATTCAGCGACTTAACAGGAAAAGCTTATGCAGTAGAAACTTTAAATGCTAGTCAACTAATGCTTTTATATCATCAACCAATTGGTGAAAGAACATTAGTGTAAATCTTTTATTAACTGAAGCAAAACCTCAGTTAAATCAACCACAATCAAGAGTTAATGGTTGCTAAAAGTTCTTTTTTTCTTTTCTCTAATTCAGATATTTTTCGGTTCAAACTTCGGATTTCTGTATTGATTTTTGATAATTCAGCTTTACACTTTTGAGTTTTTAAATAATCCGACCCATATTTTTCAATGACAAAATTTTCTACCTCATTCCTTAAGAGTTTAAAGCAGGGATTTCCATATAAAGTATTGTGCCGATATTGCAATTTTCCTGATTTGATAGCCTCAAGAATTTCTGCTAGATCAAGGTTAAATTCTTCAAGGGGCGACAAGCTCCCTAAAGTGCTTGCTGTATAAGCTCCATAGCCCTTAAACCTCGCTGATAATATGCTTGCTTATTGCGAATAGAACCGACCAGTTCCTCGACCCA
>NZ_JACJRY010000056.1:0-34247 GCF_014697485.1 Anabaena sp. FACHB-83
TTTTTTGAAGATGTGCTGCAACTATTTTTTCTCGAAGATCGACAGAGTATGACTTCATTTAGAGGTATTTATATTTTAATTTATTGTACCTCATAACAGACGCAAGTGCTGTATATTGTCGAGTTTTTTTACACTTTAGATCAATCCGCAACCCAGTACTCTTGCTCAATCACACTCAACAGCTTCTTCTCTACATCAGTCAAATACGGTCGCTTCACTTCCCCCAAATACTTCAACACAGCTTTTGCAGCTTCTTCCAAGTTTTCACTCTCCCGCAACCGCATGATGCGATCGCACACCTCCTGCATCTGCTGACATTCATCAGGCAAATAATCGAACGACTTCAAATGCTGCACCCCAACCGTCAACTCGCCATCCCAAGTTTTCAGCGTACAGCTAAACTCCCCCACATGAGTAACGATGCACCAGCAACCACCTTTGCCTCTGAGGTCTGGGTTATCCTTTGCGAGAATTTGGCAGACTTCGCCAACACGGTAAGTATTCGGTACTTTAGTCCGTTCCATGATGCGCTGCACCACATCTTTAACGATGCGACCGGATGGGACTTTGCCACCGGCTTCTTTTACTGCGGTTTGCCAAACCTCCTGCTGCTGTTGGGGTTCTAGTGTTATTAAAGGGCGAACTTGGCGTTCATTTGTTGGCAAAATTTGGGAACCATTGGTTCCCATTTCATCTGGTTCTTCATTTTGGGAACCATTGGTTCCCATTTTTATATTGTCTACTACCAAAGAAGCAGCTATTAAATAATTGACATGGCGGTGAGTATAACTAAACCTGTCCTTGCAATATTCTTCAAATGTGCGATGGGTAGAACGATAGAGCCTGCGATCGCGGAGTTCTGCCAATGCCTTGCCTGCCTCAAAAAATGCTCTTTCTACCTTTCGTTCCAGATGCAGGCGATCGCGGAGTTCATCGTCTGTTAACTCAGGGATTTCAATAGCCGTGACAGTGATAGTTGCGGTGGCAGGATGTTCTAAATCAAAAGTATCTTTCTTAGAATTAACCGATGATATGTTATCGGTAGATTGGGCAGAGATGGATTTTTTACGCTTACGGGGTGGGGTGTTCATGCTTCCACCTCTTTTGTTTTAGTAGCACTTGCTCAAAATCGATTTAGAGAGAATTTGAGCTTTATAGATAGTTCTAATTACACCCAGGGAAGAGATAAAACATCAATCCCTGAGTATTTACATTCAAACTTGTCTACCTTCCATATCATCTTCTTCCCAGATGATTTCGATTAAATCATCTAGCTTTCTTAACCCAAAGTATTTACATAGTGTCGTGACGGTATGGTTATCTATACGGTCAAAATGGCTACGGTAAAGCTTCCCTACAGTTGTGGGACTAAGCCCGGTTTCAGCTGCTAGGGTTTTTTGATCTAATCCTCTGGACTTCATTAACTCTGGTAGTTTTGTTTTGAGACAACATTGTTCTAGAGGCGGTGTCATCCAGGCCTCAATTTCAGACTCAGTTAGACCTACAGTTGCCAGTATAAACTCCCATTCGCTTTTAACCGAGAAATGACGGAAATACCACAACTTAGGGTGTTGATTCCTTTTGCTGAAATTACAAGTGTGACAAGCTGTGACAGTAAAACGATCGCTTTTTGTAATTGACTTTGGAATAAAGTGATCCAAAAGCAGTCGATTGCTAGAACCACAATAAATACAAACTTTATCTATCTTCCCAACCTTAGTTTTAGTAGAGTCAGGATTACTCCTCATTTTTCTGCTCCTGGACTGGTATCCACTTGAGCAAAATATCTGGCTGTATTCCGTAGCGAGTACAAATCGCATCCATAACATCTCTAGCAGGATACTGAGCGGAATTATTATACAGATTATATGCAGTAGTTCGACTGATCCCAGTCTCGTGCCAAAACTGATAAACACTTATTCCTCTGCTATCAACAAATTCCTTAATCCGATTTCTCATGGGCATACTTGCACTGCCACTACCTCATATTCATAATTAACTATTATTGCAAGCTAGTTAATCCTATTGTAAATCATTGATAGTATAACTTTAACTAAAAATTTAAAGTGCTTTTATACCTATAAAACTGAGTCTAATATCACTGTATTCAGTATACTTAGTAATATTTATGACTAATATGCCTAAAGCTGCTCAATTTAACCTCAACCAAACTTAAAGCAATTCATACACTGTGAAAAAAATCCTGATTTTGTCGGCTAATCCTAAAGATTCAAGTAGACTACGCCTGGATGAAGAAGCTAGAGAAATCCAGGCAGGATTAGAACGTGCCAAAATTAGAGAGCAGTTTGAAATTATCACTAAGTGGGCAGTGCGTCCTGACGATTTACGTCGCGCCCTTCTAGATCACAATCCTGAGATTATTCATTTTTCTGGGCATGGAGGAGGAGATCAAGGTTTAGCTCTAGAAGATAATGCCGGGAATATGCAACTAGTGAGTAGCGAGGCACTATCAACGCTATTTTCTTTATTTCACGGGATTGAGTGTGTATTATTAAATGCCTGTTATAGTCAGGCGCAAGCAGAAGCAATTTCCCAGCATATTAATTATGTTGTGGGTATGAGTCAAGCAATAGGAGATCGGGCGGCTATTAAGTTTGCATTGGGATTTTATGATGCCCTTGGTGCAGGAAGATCATATCAGGATGCTTACAAATTTGGTTGTGTATCTATTGCTTTAGAAAATATTCCAGAATCAGCAACCCCAGTTCTCAAGTATCGGGATAATCCAGTTAATACTGAGCCAGCAGCACAGGCTAAACGTGTCTTCATCAGTTATAAGCGTAATGTAGCTCCCGATGAACTAATAGCTCTACAAGTTTTCCAAGCACTAACACGACAGCATCAAGTATTTATTGACCAAACGATGCTAGTAGGTACACATTGGGTCGAACGTATTGAAACAGAAATCCGCCAAGCAGATTTTCTGATTACCTTCTTGTCAGCACAGTCAGTTCATAGCGAGATGGTGGAGTCAGAAATTAAAATGGCGCATAATTTAGCGCAATTCCCAGGAGGCAAACCTGTAATTCTTCCAGTGCGGATAGCATATCGGGAGCCATTTCAGTATCCTTTGAGTGCTTATTTAAATAATATTAACTGGGCATTTTGGCAGGGGATGGAAGATACACCACATCTGATTGCAGAGTTGAATCAGGCTATCTCTGGCGGTCAGTTGAGTATAGGTGCAGTACAAGCAAAAGCAGACATTCTCCAAAATCAACCCACACCACTGCCCCGACCTTTTCCTTCAGCACAACCAGTTTCGCTGGAAATGCCAGAAGGGACAATGGATTGTGAATCTAAATTTTACGTGGAACGCTCATCAGATGCAATTACTCTAGACGCAATTAAGCGGCAGGGGGTGACTATTACTATTAAAGGCCCCCGACAGATGGGCAAAAGTTCGTTATTAATTCGTACTACTAATGCTGCTGTCACAGCAGGTAAGCAGGTCGCGTTTCTTGATTTTCAATTATTTGACAAATCCACTTTAAATAATGCTGACAGCTTTTTTAAGCAGTTTTGCTCTTGGCTAACTGATGAACTAGAAATGGCAGATAAAGTAGATGAGTATTGGCAGATGCCTTTGGGTAATAGCCAACGTTGTACTCGCTATGTAGGTCGCTATCTGCTAAAAGAGTTGGGTCAGCCTTTAGTGTTAGCAATGGATGAAGTGGAAAGTGTTTTCGATAGCGAATTTCGTTCAGATTTCTTTGGAATGCTGCGAAGTTGGCACAATAGCCGTGCAACGACTCCCATCTGGAAAAAGCTAGATTTAGCTTTGGTAACATCCACTGAACCCTATCAGTTAATTGATAATCTCAACCAATCACCTTTTAATGTGGGGGTGGTTATTGATTTAGAAGATTTTACAGCCCAGCAGGTTGCCGATCTCAACCATCGTCATGGTTCACCCCTAAACTTCAACGAAGAACAGCAATTAATAGCATTACTGAGTGGACATCCTTATTTAATTAGACTGGCACTTTACTGGGTTGCAAGTAGGCGACTATCAAATGATGAGCTTTTTGCTAGTGCTACTGCGGATAATGGCCCGTTTGGTAATCATTTGCGTAATCATCTTTTTAGGTTGCATAACAAAACTGAATTAATTAAAGGGATGCTGCAAGTGATTCACCAGAACACCTGTGAGGATGAGCGAGTTTTCTTTCGTCTGCGGGGTGCAGGTCTGGTGCATCGTCAAGGGCGAGTAGTGATGCCTCGTTGTCAACTTTATGCAAAGTATTTCCGGGAGAACCTGCGTGACTGAACCAAACGTTTACACTGTTGGCGGAACTGTGCAGGCTGGTGGCGGGATTTATATTCCGCGTCAGGCAGATATAGAGTTGTTGAATTTATGCCGAACAGGAACTTTTGCCTATGTTCTCACACCGCGTCAGATGGGCAAGTCTAGTTTAATGGTACGTACGGCAGAAAGCCTTGTCCAAGAAGGAGTTACTTCAGTCATTGTTGACCTGCAAGAGTTGGGGACGCAAGTTACAGCCGAACAATGGTATTTCGGCTTCTTGGTGAACTTGGAAGACAAACTCATGCTAGATACAGATGTGGTCAGTTGGTGGCAAACACACACACATCTTGGAGTCTCACAAAGGCTAACATTGTTTTTCGAGCAAGTTTTGCTGGCTGAGGTAGAAGGACAAGTAGTAATTTTTGTCGATGAAATCGACTCCACACTCAGCTTAAACTTTACTGATGATTTTTTTATCGCAATTCGCTATCTCTATACTTCAAGAGCAACAAATCCTGAGCTTCAACGCCTCTCATTTGTGTTATTAGGGGTAGCAACTCCTGGGGATTTAATTCGGGATGCCAAACGTACACCATTTAATATTGGACAACGTGTAGATTTGACTGATTTTACTTTTGAGGAAGCCCTACCCTTAGCAAATGGGTTGGGTGTAGAGAAGGATGAAGCACAGGAAGTGTTGCGGTGGGTTTTGAAGTGGACAGGGGGACATCCTTACTTAACACAGCGTCTTTGCCGCAGTATAAAAGATATAGGCAAGAGTAAATGGTCTGAATCCGAAGTAGATCGCGTAGTACACAACATATTTTTTGATTTAGCAAGTAAGCAAGATAGCAACTTACAGTTTGTACGCGATATGCTAATTAAAAGGTCGCCTAATCTATTCGCTGTTTTGAGTACTTACAAAGAGATTCTTCTTGAAGAAGATATTATTTATGATGAAGAACAATCATTAATTAAGTCTCACTTGAAGCTAACTGGTATTGTACGCACTCATAAAGGTAGATTATTTGTAAGCAACCTCATATACAGCAAAGTTTTTAATTATAAGTGGCTGAAAGAAAATTTGCCTTCAAGTTTTAAGGAATTGAAAGCACAAACAGTGGTTTTGACAAGCTTGGTTATAACTCTTTTGAGTCTTGTAATGCGACAGTTGGGCGTACTACAATCTTGGGAGTTAAAAGCTTATGACCAAATGTTGCGATCGCGTCCTCCAGAACAGCCAGATTCGCGACTATTAATAGTTACAATTACGGAAGAAGATTTAGCCAAATTTAAATGGCCATTATCTGATGCCACAATCAATCAGTTATTAACTAAACTTGAATCTTATCAACCCCGCGTTATTGGTCTAAATATTTATCTCTCAGATCAAAAAAATCTTGCGGCTGGAATTGCTAATAAAAAAAACATTATCGCTACTTGTTTATTAAGCAGTCAAGGTAGATTAGAAATTTCGCCACCGCCAAATTTTCCTCTCGATAATGTTGGTTATAACGATTTACTTTCTGATAATCAGGAAGACCAAATTGTTCGCCGGAGTTTATTATTTGCCGAACCGACTAATAGCCATAAATGTATCACGCAATTTTCCTTTGCTGGTTTAATGGCGATTATTTATTTAGAAAAACAAGGGATAAATGTAGATTTTACAGAAAAAACTTTTCGTCTTGGTAACACCACTTTTCCTATCCTCTCAGCTAATTCTGGTAGTTATGTTGGAACAGATGCGGCTGGTTATCAAATATTATTAAATTATCGCCATCCCGATCGCCTGGCTCAAGCAGTTACTCTTTCACAAGTCCTCAACAATCAAGTTAATCCCAACTGGGTCAAAGATAAGTTAGTAATTATTGGCACTACTGCTGCTAGTGTTCATCCTGGTGTGTATACGCCATACAGTGCTTCCCAAAATCAACCAGCAAGAATGTCAACTGTGTTTATTCATGCACAAATAGCCAGCCAAATTCTCAGTACAGTTCTGGATGGCAGACCATTGATTTGGTATTGGCCTGAATGGGGCGTATTTTTATGGATATGGTGTTGGTCTTTAATAGGCAGTGTATTAGCATGGCGGCTGAAACGTCTTTTTATCGTGGTAGTCACAGGAGGATTTTTGCTCGTATGTTTAATTTCAAGCTGCTCAATGTTCATGCTACAGGCTGGTTGGATACCTTTAATTCCGGCAGCATTGTCATTGGTAGGTACAATTGTAAGTCTAGCAGCATCCCAATTGGCGTTGCAGAGGCAACAGCGACTCAAAATTAGTAAGTTACTCATTAATAAACTCGAAATCGCTTGTAAGTTGAGAGGAGAGGACATGACGAATGTGGTAGCACGACTAATCACTGAATACATTGAACATAATGAAGTGCCTGCTAATATAACTAATCAAAAGTCTCAAGAGCGAAAAGATTAACAGTCTAACCAATTAACTTTGCTGGATTAAAACATTTCACCTCATTATCAGTAAAATTTAAAAATCCTTCTCTGTTTATTAGAAATTTTCCGTTCGTTATCAAACCAGATTATACAATTATTAAATAGATTAATACTTTCCACTGCGAGTATTAGCCCCCCTGCGATCACTACTAGTAAAACCATACTTCAGTTTAAACATGGCTTGATGCAAATCACTGCAAGAATTAGCCCCCCTGCGATCGATCGCCACCTGTAAAACCATGCTTCAGTTCAAAAACGGCTTGATGTTTCAGAGTGTGGGTATTAGTTGCGCCTGCGATCGCTGTTTATGGAGCTTTGCAGATATTTATCAGAAAATTTCAGCCATACTTGCGATCGCTTTTAAACAAACTTGAGGCTCTTTCAAAACTAACTTTCTTGGTCATGGCAAACGAGCAATCACTACTCTAGCGATCGCTTACCTACATTGACGTAAACTATGGTAGACATTTAGAATGAGTTTGTCAACCGTGGTAGGCAGCAAGGAAATCCAAATAATGGCCGTAGATATTGATGACGTGGCTTACGTCCGGTGGAATTCCGAAAAAATTGCCACAGTCAAAGCTGCAATGCAACAACATAATAATATGTCTGTAAGAGAGTTGGCACAAGCATTACAGGCGATGAATGTTTCCTGTAGCCATCAAAATCTTAGTAAGCTTTTAAACGGTAAATACTCAATTATTTCTTTAGAAATAGCTCGTGGTATTAGTGAAACTTTATCTATACCTGTCAAAGAACTAGTAAAAATTTATGCTTTTTCTGTCTACAATGGTTGACCGTGGCAACCAAGGTAGACTAGTATATTAATTGTGAAGCAAGAGAAGAATTACTAATAACGGAAAAACGCTCAATCCTGAAAAATTCGATAACAAAAGTGGCTACTTAAACTCTTTCTTCACAATTTACGCTCATAGCCACTGGCTTTGAGCAAAAAATATAAAGCTACGCTTAGTCTGATTGAGAACGTTGTGCTAAACCACAACGTTTATCTAAACATAAATACAAAAGCAAAAGGCGACCGCCCTAGTCTCGCAAACTCAGAGATCGCCTTTTGTACCACTTATTCATGGAGATTCCCATCATGCCACAGATCACCCCCGCCCAGCAACTGCCCGTCCGTTGCGCCCTACCGCACCTCAAAAGAATTGCTGCCCCCGACGAACAAGCGATTGCTCAAGAAGAACTGAACCAGTATGTTGCGGAGCAAGCCCAAGCGATCGCTCCAGAAGAATTAGCAATCAAAGAAATCAACCCCCACCATTTTGAGATTTTGGCTGGTAAACAGCTAATCGCGTACATCAGCTACGACAGCAGTGAATTTGTCACTCAGCCTTGGGTAGTGATGATTAGCGGTAACGAAATCTTCCGACACAACACCCAAGCCCAATGCCACCGTTTCATTGAATGGCATCACAAAGACAATACACTCCCAACACAGCTACCAGCCCCAATCGATTACCCAGAACTCCCTACAATTACAGAAATCTCCTTCTACGACCAAGAAGCTTCTGTTGACGGTCAACTGGTGGCAAGTGTGAGCTTTGACCAGAACAACTACCAAGATTTGTACTGGCGAGTGCTGGTGAACGACATTGAGATTTTCCGGGACACTACACCTGAGCGATGCCACAGTTACGTCAAGCAGCAGTACCAGCAAGGCACATTACCAGTGCAAGCCCAGTTTGAAGAACCATGCACCACAGGTAATGAAATCATGGTACAGATTTTCAATGCTTGTGAACAGCACGGTTTGGAACTGCTCGATGACGGCATTTACCAAGATGACAAGAAATTGGGTGAAGTTGGGTTTACAGACGGTCACTGGTGGTTCATCCGGGCTGCTTCAGAAGGGCAGAAGGTAGCGTGTGAATCGGTGGATGAGGCTGTGCGATTGCTGTTGGTGGTTGAAGCTGGGGATTGGGAGGACTTGTTAGATAAGCCATTCGACCAACTCAGTCAACAGGAATGGCGGCTTTTGATGGAGTCTGAGCCAGTGCGGGAATTGGTTGCGGCGTAGAGAAAGAGTGGGCTTTTATACCCACTAACTTTATCCAATGATTTACCAGTTCCAAATATAACCACCTGCAATTGGGGCAAGCCTCAGTAATTGTGTCCCAATTGCTCACCCATCCCTTCAACCATCAACAAATTTATGCAACCCACAATATCCATCCCTAAACACTGGGAATACCCCAGATTCGCATTCGGGCAGCGTACTCAGCAGGGAATAGTCATCGGCTTAGAGTACAAACCTGCTAATACGCAATTAGCCTACGAGTACGGTAATTCTTGGCGTTATACCGTACTTCCTGACAAACATTCAGATGAAGTTCGCCATTACTCTGATGACCAGATTCAAACGCTTTCCATTGCAGAAATACAAGCGGAATTACAAGCAGAAATCGAAGAACATCAACAGCAAATCAAAGTACTTCAGCAGCAATTGACGGCAATTGGAGGTTTTGATGATGCCTAAAGTTTTCGATCCTTACATTGAGAGAACTGCTGCTAGATTGCTGCGATCGCTGCGTGGTTCTGGTGGTTCTATACCTCTACATCGTGTTCAGTTTTCACAGACTATCATTCAGCATTTGTTGGACAAAAAGCAGGTGCAAATCAAGAACACCGGACATGGATTTGTACTGTCAGTCATCAAGAAGTTTTAGTTCCAGACAGAAGGAGCAAAATCAATGGATTTACCAGATTTATTGCTATTAGTTGAATCTGCAAAATATCTGATATCTCAGATTGAACTACACCCAGATTATCAAGCACTTGATTATCATCCTGATCTAACAGTGGGTGACGCTCAAACAGCACTATCGTATTTGAAATGTGAACTAGAAGATAATCAACAGCCTTCAGTTGTTTTCGAGAGTGTTGATTAGGAAAGAGCAATCGCCTCAATGAGTGCTTATGTTGGGGCGATTGCTAGTGGCAGAAAATTTAGTTTTGCTAGAGAAGCTTCATTATTACACAATCCATCAAGTTCAGAGGACAAAATGAATACTGAAATCAAACTAGGCTTTTGCAATCCACCAGAACCAGTTTATCTTTATGTCAAAAATGGGGAATCAAGCGGCGAATCATTTCTTTGGTATCACTTTAATATTGAGCAAGATAAAACCATTCCAGTTCAACAACGTGGGTTAATAGGTTATTTATCTGAACTAAGAGTAACAACCAAAGAATTCAAGAAGAAGGAAAACATTAAGCTAGACATTGTTGTGGCAGCAGATGAAGTTTATATCATCCGAACTGGAATAGAAACCAATTTTGCCAAAACATTTTTATTATCAGCATCGCTTGTACAAGACTTTTCTAAACCCTTGATTATTGCTGTTACTGCTGGCGAAGAAAATACGGTGTTCTGTCGATTATACGATGCCACAACTAAAGTCAGAATCCGTCGTGAATGGAATGCAAATGCTGACTGGGGTGCAATCATTACCGAAATTCAATCTCGTCTTGGAACATCTTCATCTGTTCCCTTAACACCAGAACAACCACCGCATCCTCAAGATTTGCGAGTGAAGCAGATACGGACTTTGTTGAATTATCCCCTTGATTTGGTCAAAGAATATTTGCAGTTTCAAGATGTGGATCGTCCAAGTTTACTTCCTCCTGCCA
Source organism: Anabaena sp. FACHB-83 (assembly GCF_014697485.1). NCBI lineage: Bacteria > Bacillati > Cyanobacteriota > Cyanophyceae > Nostocales > Nostocaceae > Anabaena > Anabaena sp. FACHB-83. Next base: position 10,382 of record NZ_JACJRY010000056.1, read on the forward strand.
AGATTAATTCTCTCGTAAAAACCATGTGTTTGGCATGGGCGGCTGACAAGTTTGAAAACCCTAACGATGCTGAATCTTCGTATCAAAAACAAGTGATTGACGCGATCGCAAGTGGGGCTGATGAAGTGACAGCTATCAAGATTTGGATGCAGCAGTTAACAACAGTAAAAGCAGGGGTGGCTTGAAATAAAAAAGGCAAGGGGCAGGAATGAGAATATTTGCCCCTAACATTCCATATCCTGCACCCACGCTTTTTGGTTTTTCCCTACATCAATGAATTACAAGAGATTATCTCATGAAAGTCATCGTCACAGTAGTTGAAAAAGTTACAAGCGAAGCTCACATCAATATTCCAGATGGGCTATCAAGAGAAGTTATTAAGCAGCAAATAGTAGACCTTTACAACAGTGGTCAAATGCAAACTGATTTAAATATTTTTCAGGTTGATTTTGAATCAATTAGCGCACGGATTGTTAGCGAAGTTCAAGCAACATAAACAACCTAATATTCTCACAACACTTTTTCTCTTGGTCAGATGAAAAGTTGGAGGTAATGAGGAGCAAAGCGACATGACTAAAACTTTGACTAAACCAGAAAATTATACCTGCCATCAAATCGCCAGTATTCTTTCGCTGAATTTATTAACTGTTCGCCATTGGATTCAAAGAGGTTGGCTCAAGGCAAATCAAAGTTGTCCCAAATACTATCAGGTGAAACCGGGAAATCTCAAACAGTTTTTAGAAAACCCTCCACATCAAATCAAACAACGCATTGCATCTTTAGATTCCGAAGCCATTAATTATTTGTTGGGTAAAACAGTATGACAGAACAAATCACAGATTTAGAAAGATGTTGGTTTCTCTCACCACCTTGGGGACAAGCTATTCCACCTGTTGAAGTCAATGTGTTAGAGAAAGTTTACCTCAAACCCAATAGGACATTCGGCTACTGTTTGGGTGTGCAGTGGTATGGCGATTGCTGGAATTACATTATTGAGATCAAAAATGATTTCATTTATGTAACTAAACATCAAATTATTGCCACGGGTAATATACAACCCAGAACTGTGAAAAAACCTTCTTTCGTGTTGGGAGAGCGCGTACTGTTGAAAATTCCCAATCACGGCACAAAGCAAAGGTTAATTCTGGGGATTGAGTTAATCGAGAAGTCCTGGTTCTATCTGGTGGAATTGGCATTACCTACTTTTGAACAACCACTCATCACCACCAATCGCTTTTCTTTGGTGCGGGAAGAAGACTTAGTGCGGGTGAATGTCTAAGTCCACACTCAACACTTTTTACTCATCACACAAATAAAACTATGTCACAGATTGAAGTCGCCCAAATTATTGAACAGATTAAACAAGAAATAGAAGTTGACGCATCAGGTAAAACCAAAGCCAGCGTCAGAGCAACTGCAAGACTGGCTGGAGTAGACCACACTGCAATTATCAATCATCTCCAAAGTGGTGAACTAAAACCCACCAAATTAGCTCAAATGCTTATGGGGCAAGGATTTAATGCTGGTGAAATAAAAGAGTGGCGTACTGAAGGCATTCCCGACAAAGCGATCGCAATCATTTTAGAATACTACGCTCATGAAGCCGGAAGATACTGCACTAAACAAGCAAGACTTGTATGCCGTTCATTCAACACCATTGGTATTCGAGCCTGGATTCAAGAAAAGTTGGGTTGGACAAAACCTGTAGCAGCTGATGAAACTGCCATGACCCAGATACAGTTACTTGCCGCAATTGCACAACAGATGGCCGAGCAAGAACAACGTCTATTGCAACAAGAACAACGCCAAAACGAAATTCTCTCCCGGCTTAAAGATGTTGAAATTGAACAAGACCGCTTCAATACCCCCTCCGGTCACAAGTACAGTATCGTTGGTTTCGCTAATCTCCAAGGATTAGAAATCTCAGCCAAAGAAGCGAGTGCAAAGGGAAAGAAGGCCAGTGCTTTGTGCCGTAAACAAAACATCGAAATTGAACGCATTCATGACCCCAGATTTGGCAGAGTCGGGTTGTACCCCGAAAGCATTTTGATTGATGTGTTTTCTTCGGGACAAAACTAATCCAGCGTTGCAATGACACCTGTTTAGTTCAAAGTAATTAGCTCTGTAACAAACATCCTAAAGCGGTATCGGGCTATACCGCTTACTTTTTCATGCGTCTATTTATGGAGAGGATATGGCCATAACAACAAATCTTGAATCTCATCACTTACAAGAATGGCTCAACAGTGGCGTTGATGAAGAACTGATTGCTTTGAATGTGAGATCGCTCTTTGGCACAACACCCTACGACTACCTTTTATACAGCGACAAAATCTCCCGCCGCAACGACGGACGATTGCGGGACAGGGACTTGAAGAAATACCAACACATTGAATTGGGCGGTTGGTGGTGTAACGGCGTTGACCCACTGAGCAATTATGAACAAATGCTCTGGGGTTGTTTCAAGCCCGACAAACCCCGCAGAGATTCACAGAAAATCCACAAATTCATCAAGTATGAGCATCCTTACAGGGAGCAAACACGCGCTTTCTTTTTACAAGTCACCAAGAAGATTTGGGTGAAAGTCTCAAACCGTTGCGGTATTCCCATCACTGACGAGGATTTACAGCATCCCGGTGGGTTCTGGCGTTGGGTTTGGAAGAACAATGTAGCAGTCGTAATTGTCGAAGGGGCGAAGAAGGCCGCTTGTTTGTTGAGTGCGGGTTATGCTGCGATCGCTATCCCTGGAGTAAACGCTGGCTACCGAACTCCTTATGATGACTACGGGACTGCTACTGGTAAACCTTCCTTGATTCCCGACCTGAAACATTTCGCAACAACAGGCAGACAAGTTAACATTTGCTTTGACAACGATACCAAACCTGAGACTGTTCAACGAGTGCGAACCGCTATCAGTCGTATGGGGCGACTGTTGATAAACGAAGGCTGTCAGCTGCGAGTGATTGACCTGCCAGGAACCGAAAAAGGCGTTGATGATTTTGTTGTAGCTCATGGTGAGGCGGCTTTTCACTCACTGTACAATACAGCCGACACCTTGGAGTTATGGGAAATCAAGCTGTTTACTCTGCTCACATATCCTCCAGCAATCGCACTTAACCAGCGATTCTTGGGTGGACTGATTGCACCCGAAGGCGAGAAGTTGATTGTTTTGAAAGCTCCCAAGGGAACAGGTAAAACCGAGTGGTTATCTCAAGAGGTAGCCAAGGCACATGACCAGGGGCGTAAGGTATTGATTATTACCCATCGCATACAACTGGGTGAGGCTTTGTGCGATCGCTTCGGCGTTGATTATGTGTCAGAAATCCATACATCCGACACAGGCGGTTTACTTGGCTTCGGTGTTTGCGTGGACTCGTTGCACAAAGATAGCCAAGCGCGATTCAACCCCAACGACTGGTCAAACGATGTCATTATTATTGATGAATGCGACCAAGTTTTCTGGCATTTGCTTCACTCTACTACTGATGTGGCCAAGCGGCGGGTAGCGATACTGCGAAATTTCAAGCAACTGGTACAGAATGTTTTGGGTAGCGAACACGGTAAAATCTATCTGTCTTCTGCCGATGCCTCAGATACCGATGTCAAATACATTCTTTCTCTGGCAGGAGAATACCGAGTTAACCCGTTTGTGATCGTAAATAATTATCAGCCAGTGTCTGGCAAGTGCTACAACTATTCTGGTAGCAATCCAAAGAATTTGATTGCAGCGTTAGATAAGGCGATCGCTGCTGGCGGACATCATTTATTATGTTGTTCTGCCCAGAAGGCCAAATCCAAATGGGGTACTCAAGCCCTTGAACAAAGATTTAAACAGAAATTTCCTCACCTGCGGATTTTGAGAATTGACAGCCATTCAGTTTTAGATCCGAAACACCCGGCTTATGAGTGTATTGCCCATCTCAACGAAATTCTCACGCAGTACGATTTAGTTATTGCTTCGCCCAGCCTGGAAACAGGTGTGTCTATCGACATTCGAGGTCATTTTGATTCGGTTTGGGGGATATTTCAGGGAGTTCAGCCTGTGGATTCTGTACGGCAGATGTTAGCACGGTTAAGAGAAACTGTTGACCGTCACATCTGGGTTAGTCGGTATGGGATGGGGACTGTGGGCAATGGTTCAACTTCGATGGGTGGATTGTTGCGGAGTCAGGATATTGCAACCCAGGCTAATATCGCTCTGTTGTCTGCGGCTGATAATGATGATTACTCGTTCATTGACCAAAATTTCCAGCCCGAATCATTGCAGACTTGGGGTAAGCGAGGTGCGGTCATTAACGTGGAAATGCGCCGTTATGAGGAATTTGTGCTGAAGGGTTTGGCGGCTGATGGCTACACCGTGATTGATGCTGATGATTCCGACCCTGATGAAACCAAGGAAGTTGTTAAAGAGGTGAAAGCAGCTTCCAAGGAATTATATTCTGGTCAATGCTTGGGGGTTTCTGAATCTGATGATGTTTCTGATGCCGAACTGAAGAAATTGCAGGAGAAGCGGGTGAAGACGCAAGAAGAACGGTATCAACAGCGTAAGGGTGAGTTATCCCGGCGTTACGAAGTTGAAGTGACACCCGAATTGGTTGAGAAGGACGATGACGGCTGGTATCCCCAACTGCGGCTGCACTATTACTTGACTGTGGGACGGCAGTTTTTGACCAGCAGGGATAGCAAACGGGTTAAGGGTTTGGCTGAAGCTGGGGAGAATTCGATTTGGAAACCAGATTTTAACAAAGGGCAGATGTTGTCTTCTGTGCGGTTGCTGGAAGAACTGAAGCTGTTGCAGTTGCTTACTTCTGGGGAGCAGTTGCGGGGATCTGATGAGCAGATGCAGGAGTTTAAGGCTCACGCGCTACAGCATCGGTACTTGATCAAGAATTATTTGAACGTGACTATTTCGGAGAAGTTGACACCTGTGGCGATCGCACAGAAGTTATTGAATAAAATTGACCTGCGGCTATCGTATGTTGGTCGGTTGGGGCCGAGGGGTAAACGAGAGTGTGTTTATAAGTTCGTTGCGGCTGATGATGGGCGTTCCGGGATTTTCTCTAGGTGGTTAAGTCGGGAGTTGGTGTCAGTCACTCCTAATATAGATTTAACAACATCAATCACTGACACAACCCCACTCCCCAGTAATGAGGATATGGAGGGACAGGAAGCTTCTTGGTGGCAGCAGGTTAAATCTTATGTTGCTGGGTTGAGGGAAAGGGTAGAGTCTGGTGTGGATGCAGTCAAAGAATTCCTTTCCACTCTCACTTTGGACGAGCGTTGGGGGGTGATGGTTGCGTTTGAAGAGGCGCAGCCGCAGTTGTTCTCTCAATTGGTGGCTGAGGCTCCCGATTGGGTGCAGTGGATGGCGTAGGTTGTAAGTTCGGGAAGATCGCACCAGCTTAATGCAATAATCCCTACGTTTATGGAGACAAAGGTAGGAATACCGTTACCGCAGATGTTCATGCTTGGTTCGAGTGGGCAAGGCGGCAGAGAATCGCGCTGACGATTTCAGGTCAGGAGATGATGCGGTGGTTTGCGGGTGCAGACATGAACTGCTTCAAGAAAATGGCTATGGCTATTCCTTTGAAGAAATAATCAAGAATAAAAATATCCATACAAGTTCTTCATTTAAACTTCAGATAAATGCCTCCGTAAATTTACTATGATAATTTTGTATTTATCAGTAGTTTTAAAGTGGACTGCTGTTTAATACAAAAAAAATAAATCCTCAGCCAGCAATTTATATTATTTAAACAGAGAATAAAACAATGAAAACTACAATAAAAGTTGTTGGTATACTAGTCGGCAGTAGCTTACTTATTTCTAGTCCAGTACAAGCAGTAGATTTAGATTTTAGTACTAATCCTTCTTCTTGGACTACTTTTGGAGATGTGTACTTTTCTAGCTCTACAGAAGCACTTTTGTCAACAGATGCAAACGCGGATGATGACTTTCAGTTAGGTGCAATCAATGGACAATTCAATTTTTCAGGACAGCCTGCAAGAGAAGTTGGTTTTGTTAGCCCTAACTTAACTGAGTTCTTGGGAATTAATGCAGATGCACTAGATATAAATGGTGTTGCTTTTGAAGGTTCGGCTATTAAGCAGACTATTAATGTACAAGCAGGCCAATATTTAACGTTTCAGTGGAACTTTTTGACAAACGAAAATTCTTCTTTAGTTAGTGGAAGTAATCGCGGTTCGCTGAACGATTACAGTTTCTTTTTGGTAAATGACCAAATCCAGAGACTAGGAAATATTGATGATGCACAAGTATCTAATCCTAATTTTCCCCTTTCGTTTGCTCAAGAAACTGGAATTAAAACTTTTCAATACACTTTTAATAATTCTGGGAGATATACAATAGCTTTTGGAGTAGTTGACGTAGATGATTTCACTGTCTCATCTGCTCTTTCTGTGAGCAATGTTGTTCTGGAACGTAAGCCAACTGGTGAACCTGTACCTGAACCCAGTTCTGTTTTAGGAATTATTATAGCTCTAGGTTTCGGTGCTTTATCTAGAAAAACTCAGAATAGCAAAAATAATAATAATCAAGTTTGATAAACTTTTTCTACTTTTAGCGATCGCTCGATATTTTTTAAGTAGGTAACAGATAGTGGTTTATACGTTTATCTCACTAACCTACTTAGTTTACCAATTTTAAGGAACTGACCAATCTACAATTTTTAAATTAGGAACTTTTTGAAAATCTTTAAAGTTGCGCGTCACAACTGTAGCATTTAAAGAAAGTGCAATGGCTGCAATTCTTAAATCTTGTGTACCAACACGAATTTTTTGTTTTAATAATTCGTTATACGTATCAAATGCAGCTTCATTAAAATCAAGAATCTTAGCTTGACTTAACAGATTAAATGTTTCTTTTAACAAAGCATAAGCTGTAACTGATTCTTGTTTTGATTTGGCGCGGTTAATTACATCTAAACGACCATACATTTGCTCAACAATAGTTATTACTGTGACTGCAATTTCCGCAGGACTGACAGAACTTACTTTACTAACCACTACTGGATGATCTCGTTGTAGTAGTGAAACATGGTCAGTATCAAGTACCCATTTTGTCATCTGATTTTTACCTATGCAAGTATGCTCTTACTCTTGCGGAAAAGTATCTTCTGTAGATTTATCTATTTCTTGTCGATAGTTCTCTATAGCTGCAAGCATTTGCTCGAATTGTGGGTCATCTTTAAAAACTCCAGCCATTGCTAACCAGGGGTTTTTTTGTTCATGAGATGGCACTTTTACAGATAAAGAAACAATTTCTGCACCAGCTAGATGGCTTTCTAAGCGTTGCTGAATTTGAGTTAATGCTGTTGTGCGATCGCTTGCTTCTACTCGTAGTTCGGGTAATCCTGGTACAATAGCCACTGTTCTACCATCAGCTTCTTGCTTGACAATAACATTTACTACAACTTCGTTATTGTCTTGGCTTCTATTTGGTGATGTTGCAGATGAAAAGGAATTCATAGCATTTTTTTCAGTTTATGCTCTTTCATTGTAAATGAATCAGCAGAAGTACCGGGTTTAAAATGGTGATCGCTTTCATTCTCCACAAACACAAAATGGCGATCGCCTATATTCCCCGTAAGTACAAAACGCGATCGCATTCTAGGCTCACCAAGCTTTAATCATGCGATCGCAATACTGGAAAAATAAGCGATCGCACTTTCTCTTAAAAAAGCGGCGCACCCATTAACTCAAAATCAGGTAGCGATCATAGATCGGATTCCCGCTATAATCTATTTTGGGGCAAGTGCTTCCAAGTATTTAAGACCCTCAGTATAACCCTCATTAAAACCACCGCTTCTTAAGGAGATTGTGACTGATGGTGGTTTTGGCAGTTTGGTATCACCAATCTCTTCAGCTAATTCTCTACCAAGTTTAACAGCTTTCGGTATATTAAACGAAATCTTGAGAATATCCACTCCAGCACCGCTTATAAATCCTTTTACTAAACCTTCCGGTGTATCAACAGACTCGAATCTCTTGAGTTTGTTTTCTATATCCTTTAATGTCTCTCTTGTCTTAGCGATCGCACTTCCCCACTCGGCTATAATATCGCCACCTCTGTTTGAAATTTCCAAAATATTACCGATAAATATTAGGCTCGTAACACCAAATCCTTGTAAGCCGCCGATTATAGCACCTGGAACTGTACCATTAACACCAAGTACCTGTGCCTTTATAAGCGAGCCGTATTCAATAGCCGCAATTAACCCACTTGGGTCGGTTGCATTTACGGGATTATTACCCACATAACGGTAAAGATTTGCATCTTCTCCTCCAAAACCTATCGGGTCTTGACTAATAAATCGTCCCAAATTCGCATCATAATAACGAGCGCGGTTGTAATATAAACCAGTTTCGCTATCGAATTCCCTACCAGCGAAAGTAAATCTATCTCCCAGATTAGGATTGGTTTGACCAAGAATTTCCCCAAAACTATCGTAGTTGATACTGTTAACCAATTTACCTACAGCATTCGCCATATCCCTGATAGTTCCCAACCTGTCTGTTAGATACCAAGATGTACCTTCACTTGGGCGATAACGAGCTATTAACTCATCAACATCCGCACCTTGCAAGTATCGACTAATAATTTCTCCTGCTGGATTTAATTCTGCCCATAATTCATCACCATCATTGACGAAATATGTGGTTTGTCCGTTAACTGTTTTGGAAATCCGACGGTCAAAAGCATCATACTTAAACTCCACCGACTGGGTTATATTTCCACTTGTATTTCTATCTACAATTCCTATCAATCGGTTGCGGAAATCGTAGTTGTAGGTGGTAGTAATACCTGTCGAAATATTGGTCTTGGTTGCTAAATTACCTTCCCTGTCGTAAGTGTAATTAAACTGACCATCGGATAATATTTGGTTATTTGTGCCAATTACTAAACCATTACCCGTCGGATTTCCATTTGCATCATAAGTATAATTTTCGTCTGGAAGTAAAGACCTGTCAGCATTGGTTAACTGGTTAGCCCGATCGTAAATGTAATTTGTGGTTTGTCCTTTGTAGGTTTCACTGTTTAAGAAGCTTGCCAAATTATAGTTATAGCTGTAGTTAGCTAAGGTAGAACCCGCACCGTTAGAGTGAGTGATACCAGTTAACCGTTGTAGTGCATCATAATTGAAATTGCTACTACCAACAAGCTGCGTACCAGCCAGGTCTGAGAAGCGTTGAATTTGAGCGCGATCACCTCTGCTATCGTAGGAATAATTAACTCGTGCTGGGTCAATACCTGTTCCTTGCCAAGTTTGGCTGGTTAGTAAATTACGCGCATCGTAAGTCGAGTTCACCACAACACCGAAATTATCACTAACTGATGTTCTGTTGCCCGTTCCATCGTAGGTATAATTCAAAGTTACGGGTGCTAATCCAAAAATACCAGTTTGGCTTACTTGGGTAACTCTATCCCGACTGTCGTAGTTAAAAGCAAATGTACTATCAACATCGTTAACTCTAGCCAAGTTACCTACAGCATCGTAGGTAAAATTAATTGTCCGGGTTGGCGTGCTATTACTCAGCCAGTTTTCTTGAACTAGACGATTAACTCCATCGTAAGTAAATGTACGCTGGCGATTATTACGGTCTGTAATTTGGATTAAATTGTTTACCGCATCGTAAGCATAAGTTCCCAAATTACCTAATGGGTCTATTTTACGAATTTGCCGTCCTAACGCATCATAACCAAAGCTTGTCCGATTACCTAATGGGTCAATGACCGCAGTTTGATTTCCTGCTAAATCATACTCAAAGGAAGTAGTGCTACCATTTCCATCTGTGATTGCTGTAATTAAACCATCTTCTCGGTAAGTTGTAGTAGTTGTACGTCCCAATGGGTCGGTTTCACTAACACGTCTACCAAGAGCATCATAACCAAACTCAGTTACACCATTAAATGGATCGATTTGACGAATTAAGCGACCTGCATCATCGTATTCAAACTTGACTGTATTGCCTAACGGGTCAATAACGCTGGTAATAAGTTGGGCATCATAAGTATATTTTATTTCATTACCCAAAGCATCACGTTTAATTATCAAACGTCCAACATCATCGCTGATATATTCTGTTGCATTCCCATTTTCATCAACTAAGCGGCTAATTTGACCAAATTGATTGTATTCAATTTGCTGGGTGCTACCATCCGGGAAAGTTACTTGAGTTGGTTTACCCAAAGTTGTACCTGTGTAACCAAAGGTAGTAGCGTTACCATTGGCATCAGCAAAACCGATCACTCTACCAAGATTGTCGTAAGTAAAACGGTTCCGTTGACCAGTAGCGTCGATTAACTCAACTAAATTGCCGTTTGTATTGTAAACAAAGCGAGTTATGCGACCTAACTGATCAGTTTCTGATGTGACATTATTGAATTGGTCATAAGTAAAGCTGCGAGTATTACCCAAAGCATCAGTAATGCTGCTAACATTTCCCCTAGTATCAAATGTCCGAGTTGTGCTAAACCCTCTAGAGTCAGTAATGCTAATCGGATTATTGTTTGCATCATAGTTTGTCTGAGTGACCGCACCTAATGGGTTGATGACCGAGGTAACGTTACCACGACTATCGCGTATTGTTGTTGTGGTGTTACCAAGTGCATCGAGTTGGGTGAGGGTAGAACCACCTGCACTAACGTTGTAATCACTAGAAATAGTATTGCCTAAAGCATCTTTAGTAGCTTTAACCCGACCTTTAGCATCATATTCGGTGCGGATAACAGCTTTACCCCGTGGGTCAATAATTTGCTCTAGGTAATTGGGATTTGTTAGATAAGTGTGACGCGAAACAAGTCCTGCTTGGTCAGTTACGCTTACCAAATTACCCTTAGCGTCATAACCATAAAGAATTGCTTTACCAGCCGGATCAATAATCTCTGCAATCCGTCCTTGGGCATCTCGCTCAAAGGTGATAGATTGACCAGTAGAACTGAAAATACCCGCATCAGTGTAAGTTAGCTTATTACCATTGCGATCAGTAATATCTAAAAGCCCTTGGTACTGGTCATAACGGTAGGTAGTTCCGTCCTTAGTGATGAGACGATACTGTGAGGGGTTGTATGTAAAGCCAATAAAATACAAGACAACAGAACCATCACTACGAACCCTCAAAGGTGTGTAGTCTACCTCCAACCTGTCATAAACACCTGCATCTGGTGTAAATGTGGGTTTGTAACGCACGCCGAGTAAGCCGGCTAAGTCAGGGACAGGATTAAAGGTAAAACCTACCCGACGACCATCAGGTGTAGTTAAAGTAACGCGAGTACCAACTGTAAAGGAGTTACCACCAAAGAAATCATCACGGGTTAAATCTACCCCTGTGGGTGCAGCCTCCTGAATTTGAGCATCCTGTAAACCTAAACTCCAGCCATAACCAAAGTCACCAGAGAATTTCGCATCCAGACTATCGTAACGGCGTTGTATTTCAATGGGGATACCAGTTAACGGAATCGATAAATCGGTAAATTCTAAGGCGAAACGCCCCGGTTTATTTTGGGAGTTGATACCCAACACCACGCCTTGAACGTTGGCATTACCGCTATAGTCTTGAGCATAGACCCTGATGTAATAGCTATCATTACGATATAAACTGGGATCGATTTGAGCCAAAACACCATCAGTAATACTGCCCCTTCCCTCAGCAATCGTGATGAAATCTGGGTCATTAGCTGCGGGATTATTAAGATTAATTAAACTAACAGGTGCAAGTTCAACCCTGTAAAACTCTATACTTGGATCGCTGATAGTTCCAACAATATTGGTAAGATTTGTGATTACTGGGTTAAGAGGGTCAAATCCACTCAGGTCTAGTGCTACTGTTGGTGCTGTTTTATCATTGGGGTCAATAACGCGCACCGTGAGTGTGCGCGTTACTACATTGCCATCGTTGTCTTCAGCCGTGGCAATGATGTCAATTAGACCAGCTTGGGCAAACTGCACGGTAGTTTCATTGATAGCACCACTAGCTATGTTCCCCGGAATTAAGTTCAGAGGTGTGCCGTTGGCTTGTAGGGTAAGACTAACAATACTTTCGTCATCTACAGCTTGAACTTGCAGTGTGAGGTCTTCCCCAATTTCCACCACTGTAGAGCTAAAACCTAAGAGAACAGTAGGAATTTCACCATCTGTTCCGCCACCTCCTGTGTCACCACCTCCTGAACCATCGGGAGTGCCAATATTTACAAGGAATGATTGTAGAGATCGCCCTCCCTCGGCATCAGTAGCAATTACTGTGATGGGAAATTGCCCTGCCTGCTGGGTTGTCGGTTGCCATTGAATCAAGCCCGTGGATGGGTTAATAGTTATACCATCAGGAGTACCAGTTATTAAGCTGTAGGTAATAGTTGTGCCTTCAGGATCACTAGCATCTACATCGTATTGGTAGAGTTGGTTGGTTTGTCCCAGCCGAATGGGGTTGGAAGTAAATACAGGTTTTTGGTTGTCGTTAACAGCAATCACAAAACTTTGAGTATCTGAACCGCCACGACCATCCACAACCTTGATAGTAATGGTCTGTTCACCTGTTTGGTTATTGTTGGGAGTCCAAGAAAGTAAGGCTGTATCCAGGTCAATGCTTACACCTTGTGGTGCTTCTGCCAAGAAGAAAGTGAGTGGATCATTTTCAGCATCCGTGGCAGTGAGTTGATAAGTGAAATTTCCTCCAACTCGTATGGTATTAGGTGCTATTGAAGTAATATTTGGTGCTGTATTATCTCCACCTGCCGCAACAACTTGAACTTGATAACTTTGAACTGTTTGCGCTCCGCGATTATCTGCCACACCCACTTCAAACTGGTATAAACCCGTAGTGGGAGGTGTCCAATCAATCCGACCCGTAGTAGCATTTATTGTTGCTCCGGTGGGTGCATTCAGGAGACTGTAGGTAAGGGCATCACCATCAGGATCAACAGCTTGAGCAAGGTAAAGATAGTTTTGATTAATCGAGACGGGAATTGAACCCACAACAAATCCCGTCTCAGGTCGGACAAAGAAGATTTCAAAGCTACGGGCAAGGCCATCCCCGGTAATTTTGGCATCGAAGCTGGCTGTTTCACCAGGATTCAGCCCAAAAATCGGCCCCGTTAGGTTTTCGATAGTAATATTGGGGTCTGTTACTAACAGGTCAATTGCTAACTGCTCGTTAATTTCTGTAGCTTTGACATCTACAAATGCCTTCGTAAAGGAAATGGCTGTATTACCACCAGTCCGCAGTTGATTGAGATCCCAAGCGGCTCCGCCAATATTCCATGCTAAATCAACGTAATCTGTCTTAACCGTGGAAGCAGAAGCATCACCAGGGCGATCAAAAACTCCTCCGGGACTACTGATGAATCCGCCTGCACCATCGGCAGTGTAAGCCACGCCTTGAGAATCTACACCAAGAGCTGTGTTACCACTTCCACCACGGAAGAAGGCATTAACAACCACATTTAGTAGTGCATCTTGGTCTGATAACCCATTAAAAATGCTGTCAAAGGTCAAATTTTGATTAAAAATGTCTCGGTCTTCATCTGTCACCAAAATAATGTTAACAGCCGCACCATCACGGAAAGGTAATTGCAGGGCTTTGTCAATTCCCAGATAACCATCTTCCGTTCCCCCTTGACTGGTACTCAACAATTGAGTGGCATTAGATATTTGAGCAGCAGTCCCAAAAATTGCATCATTGGGTGTAAACGTGAGTTTTTGCCCTTTCACCCCTGCAAACTGGTAAATTTGCGCTTCATTTGCACGATTAATAGTCCCAGTCAAGTCATTTGGTACAGTGAGATTCGGTGTAATCTCTAAAACTTGGAAGCGATAGTCGCCTGTCACCGCACCTGGATTGCCTCTACCACTGTTGATAATCAAGGAGTAAGTACCTGACTCAAACAGAGTCAAAGGTGTTGAATTATCTCTATCAAGTCGCAGACGCTCAAAAATGCGATCGCCGCCAGGACTCACCATTGCCACTTCAATTTCAGTTGAAGCAGACTCTAAACCATCAAACCAAATTTGTTGACCAGCAACACCACTAAACTGATAAATGTCTGTCTCACCGGGTTGGCTCAGATCCCCTGTAATGACTTCGCCATAGTTAATGGTTGCAGTTTGCCGTTGTGGTGTGACAATTTCCCAACTAAAGTTAACGGGATTAGCATTACTGCTGTTTAGGAGTAGGGTATAAATGCCATCAGATGGCAACACTGTAAAGAAATCTTGAGGGAAAGAACGATTACCCAGATCAGCATTACTAGACCCTAAAATTGTCCAGCTAAGAGAACCAGTATTCGTCAAAGCATCAAAGAAAATTTCTTGCCCAGCATTGCCAGTAAATTGATAAACCTCTGTTGCTAAAGCAGTTGTAACTGTTCCACTGACGACGGTATTTAAGTTGATGGATGTAGTGGGCGCATCCAAGTCAAGCAGTCTAAAACTGTAATTGTCAGTGCGATCGCCTGCGCTGACGATGAGAGAATATTCACCAGATTCAGTTAAAATCAGTGGAGCAGAATTGCGATCGCTCCGAGTATTCCCAAGTATCTCTACCCCTGTGGGACTAACCAAACGAGCATTAGTAGCTAAGTTTGTAGAACCCAGTCCATCAAAGAAAATTCGTTGTCCTGCACTGGCATTGAATCGATAAATGTCTTGTTGACCGGCTTTAGTTAATGTGCCGGAGATAGTCTCTCCTAAAGTTAATGTAGATTCTTGGATTTCTACATTTACCACTTGCACACTAAAGTTAACAGGAGTGGCACTTGTCCCATCCAAGATCACAAAATAAGTACCATCAGTTGGTAAAGTGGCAGTGAAGTTATTGGTTATACCACTCTGAGCCAATTGGATGTTCTCTGGGCTATACAATCGCCAATTACCTGAACCAGTTGCAGAGATACCATCGAAAAATAACTGTTGTCCTGCTGTACCTGTGAATTTGTAAATATCTCTTTGACCAATACTGAGACTACTGTTAAAGACAGTATCTAAGGGCAGTGTGACAGCATCATCTAGGTTTAGTACACGGAAACTGTAATTTCCTAATGCCCCAGTGGTGGTAACTGCTATGGAGTAGCTTCCAGATGCAGGCAAGATTAACTGATCAAAATTATTCGTTAATTGCAGATTAGAGAAGAGTTGTGTGTTGTCCGGGGCTATTAATCGAGCGCGAATATTTGAGGAAGATGAGGTCAGTCCGTCAAATAAAATGCGAGTACCTGCCGATGCCTCAAAAGTGAAAATATCTTCTTGAGTTGGCGTAGTGATATTGCCTGTCCGGGTAATGCCAAATCCGCTAGGGGCAACATTATTAGGAGTGCTAACATCTTTAATGTTAAAAGTGTAACTGACAGGGTTGGTACTGTTGCCATCCACTAATAAAGTATATGTGCCATCGGTAGGTAAGACGGCAGTAAAATCATCCAAGCGTGTATTTCTTGCTAGGAAATTGTTTGAGCTAGGCCCGTAAAGAAGCCAACTTCCCCCAAAAGAATTATTCACTGCAACCATGTCAAACAGCAGCTTTTGACCAGCGTTGCCCTCAAAGGTATAAAGCTGTGTCCCTAACCCTGGGGTGATGGTATTGCTGAGATCCGTTCCTAGCGTCAGGGATGTTGCATCGGTGATATCTAGCACGCGGAAATTATAATTTCCGGTAACATTATTACCATTAACGGTAATGTAGTACGTCCCGGTTTCTGGCAGTGTCAGTATTTCAGAATCATTATTAGCACTTAGTCCGTTAAACAAGGTTTGACCAGTTGAACTGGCAAGGCTAACCCGAATATTCGTAGAGTCAGAAGCTAAACCATCAAACCAAATACGCTGTCCGGCATTTCCAGAAAAGCGGTAAATATCTTGCTCAGATGAATTAGCTAAAGTACCTGAAACAGGATCTCCAAGGGTAATGGTACTTTCTTCAATCACCTGTTCAGATACCTGGAAAGTTAAATTGAAGGGACTGCCATTACTCCCATCTAATAAAAGTGTGTATGTACCATCTGCTGGTAAAACAACAGTGAAATCACTGCTAATATTTGTTTGTGCTAATCGGGCATTATCCTCCCCGTATAGTTGCCAAGTTCCAGAAACAGAAGTTGATATCGCATCAAAAGCAAGTTTTTGTCCTTTTGTTCCGGCAAAGGTGTAAACCTTAGTTTGTAATCCGGTATCAAATCTAGTGTTTATCTGAGTAGATGAAGCAACTTCAGAGGTAATGTCAGTGGCATTAGTTAATACATCTATTAATTGGAAACTGTAATTACCGATTTGATCTGCACCAGTAACTACCAATGAATATATACCAGACTCTGGTAATACCAATGGAACGGAATTGCGATCGCTTCTTGTATTACCAAATACTTCTACTCCCGTCGGACTAACTAAGCGAGCCACTATACTGCTTGAATCTGCACTCAATCCATCAAACCAAATTCTTTGTCCGGCATTACCTTCGAGCAAATAAATATCTTTTTCTCCAGATCCGCCAAGATTACCAGTGACAATATCGCCAATGGCCAAATTTACCTGCTGTGTCTGTGGGGTTACTAGCCTAAAGTTATAGTTAACTGGGTTATTGCTGTCGCTTTGCAGTACCAAAGTATAAGTTCCATTACTAGGAACATTCAATGTAAAGTCACGCAAAAGCGTGCGACTTCCGAGGAGTCCATTGTCTGAGGAGTAAACAGCCGCAGTAATTGACTGGTTGGCGGCTGAGTCAAAGTAAATTGTTTGCCCTTGTGTAGCACTAAATTGAAAAACTTCTGTGGCGAGTCCAGGCGAAATCGTACCAGATATCTGAGTATCGAGAGCAATTTCCGTTGCCTTGGAGTTAAACTCTAAAATCTGGAAACTAAAATTACCCCCTGTAGTACCTCCACTAACGATTAGGGAATAAGTACCGCCCTGGGATAGCAAATAGGGGTTAGTATCTAGATTGAGACGAACATTACTAAAGATGTTATTGCCATTGGGGTCAACCAGACGCGCACGAATGTCATTAACGGCGCTGGAACTCAACCCATCAAAGAAAATTTGAGTTCCCGCAGGTGCATTGAAAGTAAAGGTTTCTTGCCCTTGAGGGGCAACATTACCAGTGAATGGGGTATTGAAATTCGTGAGGGCGATTTCTGGGAGATTAGTGATATCTGCGTTCAGGTTATACTCAATGGGCAACGCTGATGCACCTACCGGGCTAATAACAACTGTGTAATTGCCATCAGCCAACAAATTAAATTCTAGTTGCGGATTATTAATTATTGCTTCAAAGCTTCCAGAACCCACTAGCTGATTTCCTGGCCCGTACACACTAACTTGAGTGGCAGCTGCTAAGTTAAAAATCCGAGTTTGGGAAGTGTAACCAATCAAACTATAACGACTATCTGTAATACCCCGTTGTTGTAGTGCTGCATCTAACTCTAGTACCATGTCTGTGAGCCATTCATGCTCTTCACTCATAGAGCCAGATTCGTCCACTACGAAGACAATATCAGCTTGTCCGCCAGTAGATGTACCACCACTGGGAAGTTGAATTGATACTGGTCTGATAGCCGTTTCCCCATTCGCAAGGCTTAGGGAAACCAGTTCCGGGTTTACCTGTCCGGTAGCTGTGTTGGGGACTGCCACAGCAAAATTAGTGACAGGATCGCTGATAAATATCGGGGCGTTATTGGTTGCTCGTTCTTGGATGGCGATTGTGAATGATTGAGTATTTGTCAAACCTGCTTCATCACTCACTTGGATGGTGACTAAGTTCTCCCCTAACTGATTGGCAATAGGAGTCCACACCAAAAGACCTGTTTCAGCTTCAATTGTTAACCCATCGGGTGCTTCAATCAAAGAGAAAGTTAATGAATCGCCGTCGGGATCTGTGGCTGTGGGTTGATAGGTATATTCTGTGCCAATATTGCCGACGATAATGGGTTCAGAGGTGAATAAGGGAGGACGATTTTCAATAACAGTGGGAAGTTCTACAGTAAAGTTTTGACTATCTGTTCCCCCTCGACCATCACTAACTTCTACGCTGAAGTTATAGGAAGAACGCAAAGTACCTGATGGAGTGAAACTCAGCAGTCCATTTTCATCAATTTCTGCCCCTTGTGGAGTGTTGAGCAGCGTATAGGTCAGATCATCCCCATCAGGATCAATGGCTACAATTTGGTAAGTATATATTGATTGATTTGCAGTATCAAAGATATTTTCAGGAGTGCTGGTGATTTCGGGTGCGCCGTTAATCCCTTCTCTAGTCAAAAACTGCTGAGATCGCCCTTGATTTCCGGCTGCATCTACCGCAACTATCGTAACGGGCGCTTGGCCTGCCACTGGCATGGGAACATTAGTAAAGCTAAAATTCCCTTGGCTATCCGCCGTCGTTGTCTGTTGGGTTTCTAGCAAGGCTACTGTTAACCCTGGCTGGGTTTGTCCCACCAGAGTAACGAAGCGATCGCTTGTAATTCTGTCTCCTAATACTCCTGTATCACTTCCAGGAGCTAACCCAAATGTTACGGGTGGAGGTGTCAGATCAAGAGTAAAGCTTATAGTTATTATCTCAGATTCTTGCCCAGAGATACTGTTGGCTTTTAATTCCAGGGTATAATCTCCATCTGGCAAAGCACCATTACTTAAGATATCGTACTGTTCTAAAGAGATGGTAAAACTGCCGTCTTCATTTAGCGCATCGCTAATATCAACAAAGCCATTACCGTTCAGATTACCTTGTAAAGTGGCGGCATCTGTTGTCTGTCCGCTAACAGTGGGGTCTTGGGTGAGGCGATCACTGTTACTTACTCCCGTATCATTAACAACAAATGCACTCAAGGTTGGCAGTTGAACGTTTTCATTGACATCAGTGACATTTATAGTAAAGTTTTTGCTGTATGTTAGGGAACTATCACTGACATCAGTAGCTGTGAGAGTTAGAGGAATTGTGGTTTCGACTTCGTAATTTAAACTACGCCCATCTTTCAGCTTCAGTTGGAGTGAACCATTGTTATTAACCACTTCAAAGCGGTCATCATTTACGGTAACAGTGTTGTTAATAAAAGCAGAGATTGTATCAGGATCAATAACTGAGATTGTCCCTATTACTGCTCCATCTGCATTTTCCTCTACCGTATCTCCATCCAGCAGAATATCGGTTGGGGCTTCATTAACGTTTGTAATCCTGATATTAAAAACTTGTGTGTAGCTGAAACCACTAGCATCAGTAGTTTGGACTCGGATACTATATTCAGACTTGGTTTCAAAATCTGCGGATTCATTGATACGCAGTTCATTGCCATTGATGGTAAATGACGTATTATCTGTACCGCCTTCACCATCAATGAGGCTGTAGCTATGGATTTCACCAATATCCGGATCTATACTACTGAATGTACCAATGATACTATTAGCTAAAAGATTTTCTGCGATCGCGCCATTACTCAATTGTAAAGCTGTAGGTGCTTCGTTGACGTTGGTAATACTAATACTAAAAATCTTATCTAAGAATAACCCACTGGCATCAGTAGTTCTAACTCGAACACTATACGCAGACTTAGTTTCAAAATCTGGAGATTGTTTAATTCTCAGTTGATTATCAACAATCACAAATGCTGTATTATCTGTATCGCCTTCGCCAGTAACTAAACTATAAGTATGGGTATCGCCAACATCAAGGTCAGTTGTGGTGAATGTACCGATAATGTTATTATCTGGCACATTCTCCGCACTACTAGCAGGATTCAGGCTCAGATTTGTTGGTGCTGTGTTGATTGGTTGAACAAATCGTTGGAATGTTTGGCTGAACTCCCCTTGATTCCCTGCTAAATCTTTAGCTGATACAGTAAATAAATTACTTCCTGGAATCAGTGAGATATTAGCAAAAGTAAACTGTCCTAAATTATTGCTAGTGCTGCTAACTCCTGTTTGTTGCAAATTGACAGTTAAATTAGCTTCTGTTGCGCCTACTAAGTTGACTGTCTCAAAGGTAGTTTGCAAATCTCCAACTGGTGCAGAATCGAAGTTCGGGTCAAGTTGCAAATTTAAAATAGGTGCGGTTGTGTCTAGAACAAAATTGAAACTGTAGACACTGGAGATATTACCTTTATTATCTGTAGCTTGCAGTTTTAACGTGTAAGCACCATCATTGAGGCTACCACCATTAATTTGTCTTAACCTTGCAGTAGTCAAATTAAAACTACCATCCGGCTGTAGGGTATCGAAAATATCTACTGTAACTGCTTGATTATTTAACCCAGCTTTGAGACTTATGAGATTGCTGGTTGCAGTCACTCTCCCGCTAATTCTTGGGTCAAAGGTGAGGCGATCGCTGTTACTGGCTCCTGTATCATTAACTAAGCCTGCTTGAATTTGTGGTGGTTCACCTGGATTGGGTATGAAGTGACTAGGGTAGCTACTTAAGTCATTTGGCGTAACTTTCTCTACATAGATATATGGTCTAGCTGACAGTGACCCCATCCCATCACTGTCTAGTAAAATAATTGTGCCATCTGTATAGGTGCTGAATTTGATGTAACCATCAGCAATGGGATTAAGCCCTTGATAGCCAAAACTACTCAATACTTGGCTTACGTCAATCACATCCTGACGCAATTCAAAGTCTTTAATGATATCACCTGCATCTCTGATGTTTTGGTAAACAAATACATCAGCACCTAACCCACCTGTAATTAAGTCTGCACCCACTCCACCAATAATGCGATCGCTCAGTGGTGTACCTGTTAAAACATCACGTCCCGGTGTACCAATAATTGCGTTAATCGATTGTTCTACCAGCAGGGTTTGACCGTTGATTGTGACTATCTTATGGTCATCTTCTGCTTTGATGGCTTGTAGTTGTCCTGGTGTTAACTCAGTCCCATCAACAATAGCAGCAAATAACTCTCCTTCATCTCCTGGAGTATCAACCGGATTTAATTGTGAATCTATATAGTGTCCAAGTTCTTCCGTTAAAACTTTGGCGATCGCATTTGTAGGATTCTGTTCTACAAATTCTTGTGCCAGATAAATTGTATTTGTCTGCTGACTAAAAGCACCTTGGGCTTTTAGTTCCTGACCTGTAACAACTTCTATTGCTGGTAAGTTTTGACCCTGAGCTAAATCTGTAATCAGGGCTGTGGCTGTTTGGAGTTGCCATCCTGAGCCAAAGGCTACTTGTAAGCTGTCAATATGATTTGGTTTTTGCAGGAAATCATCAAAAGATTGACCCACCTGTAAAAGTGCGTCGTTGATGGCTTCCGTATGAACTACTAGTGATGTTCCCAGCAGAGGATCTACTAGCGAATGTAACCCAGGAAAACTAGAGTTAATAACGAAATTCGGTGGTAGAGTTGTGGGCGTAAGTGCCGGAATCTCTAACTTTTCAACCCCCAATAGGACAGAAGGCAGTCCTCCCAATCGTTCAGGCGACGGAAATAAAGATTGCTCTAAAAGTGAATACTGAAAATCAAGGTAGGAGTTGCCTTGGCTAAAAACGTTAAATTCGTTATACATTTGGGATTCCCACCCTGGTATCTGGTTACGTCACTATAAGATAGTGGCTACACTTTTTTGGGTACTGTTTGATTGATGGTGTAAATGCCCTCAATCTTTATCATTCATTTGTCAATTTGTGGATGAACCAGAGACTTTGCCAAGATGCCACCTCACAAAGTTTTCTGTTTTGCTACACATGACAAATAACCATGTAAATCCGAAAAATTGACGTAATCAGCTTTCCGTCTTTATATATGTACAATTAAAAATAAGTGCGATTTTGCGCGAAACAATAAAGATTATACTGAGTTATTCACGAAGCTTTTACTAATTTTTCGTAAAGAATATGTGAATAATCTAGTGAATATACGTAACAGTCTAGTAACTGCTTATTAACGAAAAGCTGCACTTAGACTTGTCCACATTATGGTTACGCTCGTCAGCACGAACTTATTTACTCAGCTACCACACTCGGAAACAGAAGCGTCTCAGTTGTTGCTGTGTTGATGGGATAACTTTGATTATTCAAAAACCTACTGTTAACAAGCTCTTTGAGCGTTTCTAAATCACTTTGCCACTTGTCAATCACTGCGCCTATAGCCGCTAAACGTGCTGCTGGTTCTTCTTGATTGATCGTATGACTGAAATTCGCCGAAAACAAAACTGCTGGCTTAGTAGTTTGGTCTGGATACTGTAACTGAGCTTCATTAATATCCAGATACAATCGTATTTCATCCAGTGTGTAAACTAAACGCACAGATGCTTCCACAGGCGCAGAACCAAAATCTTGCCACGCTCCAGCCTGGAGGAGTTTACTAAACGTGTAATTGCGTGCGCTCAAGTTTTTCGACTCGTAAGGTGCAAGTCCTCGTAAGTTAATTCCCACACCCTGATAGTTTACTTGTTTGACTGTCTGAATATACTTATTTGCGATCGCCCCAACTTGTACATCGTTTACTTCTTTATTGGCGATCGCTTCTGCAAAAATCACTCTATTGACCTCTGCAACTATGCTCACTCCATTCTGGTAAACAACCTGCGCCGCAGTATTACTTACAACTGGTGGTCTAGCTAATTCCCAATCACTAGGAACAATCCCTGTGTATTTCAGGAAGTCGGCGGTCAAAATGCTGGGGTTTTGCTGCTGAACAGCGATTGCAATTAACAGTTCTTGAACTTGAAAATTTTGAATCATATTGCTCTGATTTATATACGCAAAGATAAAATTTAATGTGTTTTTATGTCTCTTGATACGAGAATACACTTATGTAACTATCTTTAGGAATACATTTTTAATAAAGATTGTGTAAAAATTGATAGATATACTTAAATCTATGGTTATCATCGAGAAAATCAGAGATTTGAAAAATATTACATTGGGTTAGCCTCCCCAATGGCTCCAAAAACCTCTGCACCGACTCCTCCAACTCACTCGAATATACCTGACTAATGCGATCGCAAATCATCTGCATCTGCTGACATTCCTGGGGCAAATAATTGTAGGACTTTAGGTATTGCAACCCAACCGTATACTCGCCATCCCAGGTTTTCACAGTACAACTAACGTCGTTCACTTAAGTGACAATCGCCCAACAGCCACTTTATACCATTTTAGATTTTGGATTGGAAATTGCTGTCTGCACCTGGATTGTGTCAATCTATTTGTCTCAATCATTGAGTGAATTGGTATTACCTCTGAGCTTTGGGTTGTCCTTAGCTTTAAAGTCAGATAATGTCTTTGTCTTGTCAATCCAAGACAAAGACATAATGGAATAAATATTGCCCCAAAATTCCTAAAGGTGTCAGCATGACTGTTATCACTCCCGAACGTCTCGTCATAGAGGAAAACCCTTCTCACACCGCGCAAAAACCAGATCACAGGCTCTGGATTAGCGAAGCAGGAGGGCTTACCCAGTTCGGTGCGTTCATCGAAATCCTGCAACCTGGCTCTCGTTCATCACTCAAGCATTGGCATAGTGCTGAGGATGAAATGGTCTATGTCCTTGAAGGCGAGATCGTACTCATTGAAGGAGACACAGAGACTATACTACGTCCTGGCAATGCCGCAACGTTTCCAGCAGGAGTGCCTGTTGGTCACTGTCTTGAGAATCGTAGCTCCCAGGCAACGCGATGCCTAGTAGTCGGCACCCGATCAGCAGTAGACACAATCACGTATCCTGACCTTGATCTGGTGTGTCACCGAGATCGAGCGTTGCCAGACGACATCTGGACTAACAGTGCCGGAGAAGCTGCTTTGAGTCCCTACTAGGAATACAGCACTTGCGTCTGTTATGAGGTACAATAAATTAAAATATAAATACCTCTAAATGAAGTCATACTCTGTCGATCTTCGAGAAAAAATAGTTGCAGCACATCTTCAAAAAA
>NZ_JACJRY010000057.1:0-33820 GCF_014697485.1 Anabaena sp. FACHB-83
CTGAGCGAAGAATTAGAAACCGCTTGCCAAAAATACGGTTTAACTCACGGAGAGATTGACTGGCTCAGTTTCAGCACCACCCTCTATTTCAACCGTCAGCGTGTGGGTTTCCTTGGCTGTAACCTTGAAGGCAAATGGTACAGCAGGTGCAGTCAGTTGGGCAGCAGTCGCACGGCTATCGATATTGATGCGGCGATCGCCCTATTAGGAATCAGACAACCTGTTGCGGCGTAGAACCGCAAGTAGAAAAGCGGTCGCATCTTTAGAGAGCGATCGCTACCTCACCACAATAAATGCAAATTACAGCAAATATGTCATTCGTTCAAGATCCTGACTGGGGTGATTGCTGTGAACCAATACTTCTGTCACCAACCCATCCAAACGCAGAGTTAATCGAAATCTCTGGCTACACGCTGGTTTACTGTTCCGGTGTTTGTCCCAAAATCTACCGTGTTTACAAAGGCGAATCAATGCTGGGTTTGGTGTTTCAACACATCACCCATTGGTCAAACGAAGTAGATGCAAATCAGTATGCTAAACCCTTGAACGCAGCAGTGGCACTCGATGACTTTTTCCTGGCTGCAAGTATGACCAAAACAATTGACGAAAACATTGCAGCTTAATTTCAGTTTTTCAACCTTAAACAATATCTTTCTAAAACAATGGAACCGACAATCTCAATCCCGCAAGACTGGCAATACCCTCGCTTTGGCTTTGGCGGACGTACCGAACTCGGTGTAATCATTGGACTCAAATATTACGCCGAAGACACATATTTAGCTAACGAATATGGTGCGGGTTGGCGTTATATTCTGTTGTTCGACAAGCACGGTGAAGATGAAGAACACCGTACCGAAGATGAAATTCAACTGCTCTCACCACAGGAATTAAAAACAACGTTAGAAGCAGAAATTCAGAATCATCAGCGTCAAATTGAATCGCTAAAACATCAATTAGACGCTATTCCTGCAATTGTGTTGACAGCTAACCCTACAGTTGAAGAAACCACCCAACAGCCCCAAGAACCGCGTTATCCATCTCTGCACGATTTGGTTAATGGTGCAAAGTTCCTCATTCAAGAGATTGCAAAACATCCCGATTATCTAACACTTGAATATCAGCCTGATCTAACTATTGGTGATGCTGACACTGCGCTTTCTTATCTGGA
Organism: Anabaena sp. FACHB-83; assembly: GCF_014697485.1. NCBI lineage: Bacteria > Bacillati > Cyanobacteriota > Cyanophyceae > Nostocales > Nostocaceae > Anabaena > Anabaena sp. FACHB-83. The sequence goes on from NZ_JACJRY010000057.1 coordinate 1,169, forward strand.
ATTGGAACTTGAGCCTCCAGAAAACAGCAGATGAACTCTGGGGTGGCGATTCAATTACAAATCGCCACTAAAAATATTATTCCTATTTTGATGAATACTTGGAGGTTTATTAATGAGTATTAAATGGACTCAACCAGAATTAGCAACTCTTTACGAAATGGCGGAAACACATACAGTCAAACAAATAACCTTTCGCCTCAAAAGACGTGGTTTTCATCGTACAGAATTAGCTATTGCTAATAAACTTAATGCTTTGGGTTACTCTATACGTCCTACCCTTGACAATTACAGTTGCAGTGAGATTGCAAAACACCTTTGTCTACATCCAACTACTATTATTTACTGGATAAAGCAGGGCTGGCTGAAAGCTAAAAAACGTTCTGTTAGTTGTTATCAAGTCAAAAGCCGGGATTTAAAACGCTTTTTCAAGAACCCTCCTAAATCAATGCAGAAGCGGATTGCGGCGATAGATCCGCAAGTTGTTCGGTATTTGGTGGGGTAGTTATATCGCAGACAAAAATAAGATAATTAGAATAAAGGCGATTCCAAAAGTGAGTCGCCATATTTTTATTTTATCTAATATAAAAACTTAATTCACTATTAATTAATCAAGGTATAATTACTTGTACAATCTTCATCAATAATTCAGATAACAAATAAATTATGATTGACCATGACAGACTATTTAAAGAATTACTTTCTACCTTTTTTGTTGAGTTCTTAGATTTATTTCTGCCGCAAGTCGCCAGCCAGATAGACCGTGATTCAATTCAGTTTTTACCCCAAGAAGTGTTTACTGATGTCACTTCTGGAGAAAAGAAAGAAATTGATTTACTGGCGCAAGTGCGTTACCAAGGACAAGAAACTTGTTTTTTAATCCATGTCGAAAATCAGTCTTACACTAAGAAAGAATTTGCCAAACGGATGTTTAAATATTTTGCTCGACTGCACGAAAAATATGATTTACCAATTTATCCAGTGGTAATTTTTTCTTTTGATGAGCCAAAGCGTCCTGAACCTCAAAACTATCGCGTTAGATTTGGCGATTTCAATGTGTTGGAATTTCAGTTTGCTGCTATTCAACTCAATCGTTTAAGTTGGCGGGATTTTCTAACTCAACCAAATCCAGTAGCCGCAGCATTGATGGCAAAAATGAATATTCCCAAACAAGAGCGTCCGCAGGTAAAAGCAGAATGTTTGCGATTGCTGGCAACGTTAAGATTAGACCCAGCCCGAATGCAATTAATTTCTGGGTTTGTGGATACATATCTGCGTCTGGATGCAGCCGAGGAACAAGCTTTTCAAGCGGCTATCGATACAATGGGGTTAACACAGCAGGAGGAAATTATGGAAATTGTTACTAGTTGGGAAGAAAAAGCTGCCCAAAAAACAAAAAGAGAGATTGCTGCGAATTTACTACGTGAGGGGATCGCAACTGAGACAATTGTGCGAGTCACAGGGTTAACGCCAGAGCAAGTGCAGGAATTACTCTCACAGCTAACTCAAGAGAATTGATATCAACCACGCTCCCAGCATCACGTCTACTCCCGTGTATGTGGCAAATGTTGGTAGTGCTTACCAGTATCAGGTGCAAGCCAAGCAACTGACCCGGACGTAGGCGATCGCCTAACGTACCAACTGCTTTCCGTTCCTGCTGGGGTAACTGGTATTACCATTGATGCGACTACTGGGTTATTGACCTGGAGTAATCCAGTGGCTGGTAACTACAGGATTGTGGTTGGGGCTGTAGATGATGGTGGATTGGGTGCTGCACAAGGGTTCAATCTGACTGCAAGGGCAAATAATGCCCCAGTGATTCGGTCAACTCCTGTGTTAACGGCTACTCCAGGGAGTGCGTATGGCTACGACGTTATAGCCGCAGATGTGGACGGCGATCGCTTGGTATATTCCTTGGATCAGGTATCCCGTGACAAAGGTATTACCCTTGACACGCTAGGACGATTGCGCTGGAATCCGACCGTTAGCAATGTTGGCACACACCGCATTGTGCTATCAGTCAGTGATGGCATCACTTCTACGCCGCAGCAGTATGATCTTGTAGTTGCGGCTGACCAGGAAGCACCAATAGTTAGGCTGATTGCGAATTACGACACGGTTGACCTGGGAGGAACGGTCACATTCCAGGCACGGGCTACGGATAACATTAAAGTGGCTGGGCTGCAACTGCTGGTCAATGGTAATGCTGTGGTGCTTGATGCGAATGGTATGGCGAGATTTACGCCAACCACCGCCGGAACCATTTTTGCCAAGGCAATCGCCACTGACACTGCTGGTAATATCGGGCAGGCAACTTTCGACGTGGCAGTAATTGATACCAGTGACATGAATGCACCTGAAGTAAGTCTGAATCTTGGTGCTTATGCTGGTAGTTTGGTAACTGCGCCGATTGATATTAGAGGTTCGATTTCGGATGATGGGCAGTTAGATTATTACCGCTTGTTGGTTGCTCCTGTTGCTGGTGGCGAGTTCCGAGAAATTGCGTTTGTCGATAATCCCACTGCGATCGCTAACGGAGTGCTGGGTAAATTCGATCCGTCGCTGTTGCAGAATGACAGCTATATCTTGCGGCTGGAAGTTGCGGATAATGGCGGTAATATTTCGTACTCCGAGGAAGTGGTGGATGTTGCTGGCGAGTTGAAGCTTGGGAATTTTAGATTAAGCTTCACTGACTTGACTGTTCCCGTGACTGGTATACCCATTACTCTCACTCGCACCTATGACACGCTCACTTCGGGTATTACCGATGACTTTGGGTATGGGTGGCGGATGGAGTTCCGCGACACTGACCTTCGCACAAGCTTGCGTCAGCCGAGTGAAGAGGATGCGTTGATTGGCTACCAGTCGGCGTTTAAGGATGGAACACGGGTTTATATTACTCTCCCTGGTGGTAAGCGGGAGGCGTTTACGTTCCGTCCCACAGTAGATCCGATATTCGGTTTGGCAAGTGCGATCGGTGGTGTCAATAATACGGTGTACAAGCCAGCTTTTGTTGGCGACAAAGGTGTCACCAGCACGTTGACCGTGAAAAGTGCGCGGATTCTACGGAAGGATGGGACGGATGAGTATGTCGGGCTGAATGGTGGTATAAATTACAATCCGGCTGACGTGAATTTTGGTAACGTTTATGTTTTAACCACGAAAGAAGGCATAGTTTACGAAATAGACGCGGCTACGGGTGATTTGTTGACTGTAACCGACACTAACGGCAACAAGCTTACTTATACGGATGAGGGAATATATAGTTCTGCCGGGAAACAAGTCACGTTCGAGAGGGATGCTCAGGGTAGAATTGCTGCGGTCAAAGACCCGATGGGTGAACTCATTCGGTACACCTACGATGCGAAGGGTGATTTGGTGAGTGTTAAGGATCAAGAACAATTTGAGACTCGGTTTGTTTACGACGGTCAGCGATCGCATTATCTTAAGGAGATCATCGATCCCTTAAACCGCACTGGTGCAAAAGTTGAGTATGGGGATGATGGCAGGCTGAAGAAAACACTCAATGCTACAGGTAATTCTGTAGAGATTGACTACGACCCTGCAAACTCGCTGCAAACAGTTAAGGATGTGTTAGGGAACCCTACGACATACGAGTATGACACCAGAGGTAATGTTGTACGGGTTGTTGACGCACTGGGTAATCAAACCCGCATAGTATATGACGACAATAACAACCTGTTGCAAGTAACAGATGCTAATAATCTCGTAACTAAGTACGAATACGATGACAAAGGCAACCTGAAGTCACGTACAGAGCAATACTGTGGTTGTGCCACTGTTACGCCTGGAACTTCATACTACACTTACGACAAGTTCGGCAACATGGAAACTCTGGTAACGCCGACTGGTGCATCCATGATCATGAAGTACGATAGCTATGGTCAAATGCTATCGATGAAGGATGGTAAAGGAAACCTGATTCAGTCGTTCAGTTATTACGCAAATGGGTTAGTAAGAACTGAAACGGACTCAACTGGTACAACAATCTACGAATATGACGACTTTGGTAATGTTATTAAAACCATTGATATAAATGGCAGTGTAACAACAGCAGAGTATTATGCCGACGGTAAGCTAAAGCGGATGGTAGAAGATAATGGTACTCCTGATGATACTAGTGATGATGGAATTTATACTTTTGAATATGACAAATTAGGCCGTGAGAAATTTATCGATTACGGGAATGGTACTTGGGTTAAGCATCAATATGAGGGTGCTAGTGGCAGTTGGACTAAATTAGAAACTCCTACTATTGGTAAAATTGAGCGTAAATTAACTGCTGACGGCAAGTTGGTTGGCTGGATAACTCCTGATGGTGGTACACCAACATTCAAATATGATTTAGTTGGGCGTTTGTGGAGAGAAACTGACGCTAGTGGTACTGACATCACAGAATATAGCTATGATCCTGTTGGAAGATTAACCAGTGTCAAGAATTTACAGACAGGTGCAACCACAACCAAAAAATATGATGCAGGTGGTCGAGTAATTGAAGAAGTCGATACACTGAAGGCATTTACTCGCTACCATTACAATACTCGTACAGGTCGTCTTGATTCCACCGAAAACGGTAAATATTTAACAAATGCTTACGGTAATCTCATCCTTGATGCCAATAATAATCCCATAGTTGATACAACTGTGGAGATACGGACTTATGGCTACGAATACAATAGTTTACAGACAACAGTAATAGACCCATTAGGACGCAGAACAACAAGTGTTGTAGATGATTATTACCTGCCAAAAGAAACAATTTATCAATTGCGTGATGGCAGTAAATTTAGTAAAAAAATAGATTATCTCTACGCAAATAGTCTACAAGAAGCTAAGGATTATCCTACTAGAGTAGTAGATATTGGCAGTAATGACCGAGTATTTGAATATGATGAAGTGGGTAGATTAAAATATGCTACCGATCTAGGCGATAATAAGTATCTCTACACTTATGGCGATGATGGGTTAGCGAAGATTACTTCCCCAACAGGTGAAACTTTACAGTATAACTATGATGCACTAGGCAATTTGGCAAAAGTCACATATGGCGATACTAATTTCAAGCAAATGACATATCGCACTAGTGATAATCGTTTGGAAACCGTAACATTGCCCAGTGGCGAAACTATTATCTACGATTACGATGAGGCTGGGCGGGTAAGATCGCAAACTTCGTCTACTAGCGGGAGTGTCAGCTTCACTTACACAGCCGAAGGTGCAGTTAAGACAATGACTGACTCTACTGGCACAACGACTTATCGCTACAACAGTAGCCAGCGTCTTGAAGGGATTGATTCTCCTAACGGCAGCAGTATTAGCTATACGTATGACATTGTGGGACGGATTAAGACTTTGACAGAGAAAGGGTCTGCTACTGCAACAGCTTATACTACTGAGTATGATTATGATGCTTTTGGCAATCTTAGCTGGATAAAAGACCCTGCTGGCGGTATCACTAGAATGAAGTACGATGTAGTAAACCGTTTGCAAGAACGGACGCTGCCTAATGGTGTGAAAACAGCTTATGAATACGATGACCTCGATAGAGTTAAGTCGATTGTTCATACAAATGCACAAGGTCAAGTATTAGCATCTGTAACTTACGAGCGTCAGGGTATCGGTGAACCTAGTAAGATAATCCGTGAAGATAATTCCTATGTGTTATTAGAATATGATTCAGCACTACGGGTTGAAAAAGAATCATATTACAATGCGGCTGGACAACTTCTGAAAGAAACCAAGTATACCTACGATGCTTCTGGCAAGCGACAAGTACAATCAACAAGCACAGGCGATCGCACATTCAATTACTCTACTGGTTATCAACTTGATACTGTCACAGAAGCAGGTGAAACCGAAAACTACGATTATGACGCTAATGGTCGATTAACGCTGATTGAGCGTGATGGTAAGACCCTCGATTTAAACCACGATGCTTATGACCGCTTAACTAGTGTTGAAAATGAGACAACTGGCCAAACAACGCAATATATCTACGATGGTCAAGGTAATCGAGTTAAAGCAATAGAAGGTACACAAGAACGCAGATTCTTAGTTGCTCCAGCAATGGGTGGTGGATTACAGTCAACCGACCTTATCACTGATGGTAGCGGTAATCTCATCAGCAATTACATTTACGGTGGCGGTAGCAGTCCCTTCATACGGTTAGATGCTAACGGTAATGCTGTGTACTACCTCACCGATGCAATGGGTAGTGTAATAGGATTGGCTGACGGTAGTGGTGCAAGTTCAGGTAAGTTTCTGTATGATGCGTTTGGGGATATTCTCTCGCAGGTAGGTGGTACAGATAGTAATGCGGGTGGTGATTTTAGGTTCCAAGGGCAGTGGTTAGAATCTGAGAGTGGGTTGTATCACTTTAGGGCGAGAGATTATGATCCTGCAACAGGCTTATTCTTGAGCCGTGACCCAGTGGATATTATGGAGATGGAGCCGGAGAGTTTTAATCCCTATCAATTTGTGTATAACAATCCCTACATATATAGCGATCCAACAGGGATGTTTACTATTACTGAGGCTAATGTTACTAATGCCATTAATAAAATTTTAGAATCCATAGAAACAAATACTAAATATCAATTCCAAGAGGGAATTAAGGATAAAATAAAAGAGATTTCTACTGAAATCTTGACCAGTTTTATTAAAACAGTTACTCCCTTTAATTTTCAGCCATTCATTAATCCAAAGGGTGATGTTGGTTTTGTACTTGAAGATTTATTATTGGGTTCTGTACGTCAATTATTACAAGATGTTCCTTTTCTTGATAAATTATATGTTGCAGTAGGAATTAATGACGCAGGGGAACCAAAATATAAAGGATTTAACATTAATGATAATATTGATTTGAATGCAAAGAAACCAACAAGCTTCTCTTATCCTGACTTTATTTTTAAAGAGGGTGAACCTGTAGATACAGATAAAAATCCTCCAGCATATCTAATTGGAGATATTAAATTTGATGCTGGACAAATAAAAGTACAGAATGATACTCAGTTAAAAAGGATTTTAACATATACAAAATATCCTGGTGTAGGTAGTGGAAGTCTTAAGGCAGTCGCAAGAACTGGTGGAGGCCATACTTATGCTCCATTTGCCTTGTATTTAAGTGTAAAAAAATTGACGGAAGATGAAGAAAACCATTATGAGAAATATGCTTTGAAGAATTTCGGTGTTGTTTTATCTCTACTTGATTTTGGTTTATAGAATATGCTGTTAGATTCTCTTTTACTGTTAAATGCTGTACAGTCGAACGATATTCAAAGAGTTAAAGAGCTAGTATCGAATTATCAAATAACTCCTGACAATGCTTATCAATCTCTGATTGAAGCAGTAGATAAAGAACTTTTAGAAATCGTTAGACTCTTTGTCAAAGCAGGATTAGATGTAAACTTTGAGTTGTTGGATGGTATACCTCTTGAGCGTGCTGTTATGACAGGAAATTTACCTATAGTAAAAGTACTACTTGAAGGTGGTGCAGACGTAAATTATCCATTGAAATCTGATGATAATTACACACCACTATTTTCTGCTGCTTGTAATGGAAATATAGATATGGTCAAACTATTAGTTGAAGCTGGTGCGGATGTTAATTGTCTGTGGAGTGGAAATTATGCTCTACAAGGAGCCGCAGAAGGTGGTCATGAAGAAGTCTATAATTACTTATATTCATTGACCAACCCTGAATTGAGAGAGGGGACAAGAGAACGTTTATTAGTTGGTATACGTATAAAGTCAAGAGAACAGTTAGCTAATCCACAAATTAATGTTCTTACTGATGCAGTTGATAACGACAACCTATGCCAAGTTAAGGAAATTATTGCTAGAGGAGCAGATATTAACGCTCCTAATACAGATGGGTTAACTGCTCTTATTACAGCATCTGCTAAAAGTAGATTATCAATATTAAAAGAATTATTAGTATTAGGTGCTAATCCAAATATTGGAGATGATGATGGTAAAACTCCATTAATGTATGCTGTTGGAGAAAGTAATAATAGAATTCATATTTGCATAAATTTAATTCAGGCTGGAGCAAATATTAATGTTCAAGATAATTATGGAAGGACAGCCTTAATGGAAGCAGCAAATATTGGCAGTCCTAGCTGTGTTCAATTATTGATTGAAATGAACGCTGACATTAATATCAAAGATTGCGAGGGAAAAAGTGCTTTAGATTACGCTTTGCTTCATTCTCAAGACAATTATTTTTGGGCTGCCAATGTCAACTATCCTGCTGTTGTTGAAATTCTTCAGCAGGCAGGAAATATATGATAAAGCTGCTGTTAGGGAACAAATAAGATTAATATATCATTAAAGTAAGCGTCATTCAGAAAAACAGCAGATCACTACTCATTCCAATTTTCCAATTCCCTACTAACGCAACCAATTTGCAATTGCGGAAACTTTACCAGGTTCCTTGTGTTATAACTCCCCCACCGGACACCGCCGCATCATCTCCTGCAACACCACCGCCTCACCATCCGCCGTATACACAACCTCCCCCGACATCGCAATCACAATCCTCTGTTGCCTCGCCCATTCAAACCATTCCTTCACAGCAGATTTTACCTGCGCTGACTCCGGTTTCCGCCCTTCCTTGCAAGCAACGACGAATACAGCCTCTGGTGATTTAATGCCTTTCCAAGTCCGTATCGCCTCCTTCAAGTAAGCCATCGCCCCTGGCACATTTTCCCAGCACCGCCTCACTGTACGTTGAATCTCTGCATTAAGCCGAAACTCTGGGGTACAAGGGATTTCTCATAACTGTTTCAATACAAACGTTACTTCTATTGACTGGAAAAATTGATTTTCTTTTAGCTTAGAAGCGTAATTATTGGTCTAGTATATTATCACTTTATCTAATTCTCAAAATTAGATTGAATATAATATCTCTAAAGCTTAGATAAATAACTAGCAACAACAATAAAAACTGCTGAAATTGCATAACTGGGTCTAAACGCCAACCCTGAATCATTAATATTATCCCAGATATCAAAATTACAATAGGTACTGCTATTCCTTGGACAACATAAATTACTAAAGCCGAGTTTGTTAGAGAATTTTTTCTTGAAACCAGCCATCCTATCATCAAAATTAAATAAATGATTGCTACGCCTATATACAACAACGCAATCAACTTAATTTCAATCAAGCCAGATGTTTTCACTCCAATATTAACCTGAGCCAAATTGAGCATTTGTAAATTCCTATTTTTTTATGAAGTATCATTGTAGCCGAGTAAATAAGGCTCTTGCGCCTGTTTTATGGAGAATTAATACTAAAGTGCCAGTTTAATAAACTGCGTAGACGGAAATTGTTGAAGTTACGGAAACCATATCCAAGACGTTTAATCAGCTTAAGTTTATTATTAATACCTTCTACAGTACCACTGGTAGTTCTACCATCAAAATAACCAACTATTTCCCCAAACCATCTAATCATTGTTCCGATAGATTTGGGAAAAAATAACATGGCATCGTACATCCAATCCAATAATTCAATGATGCTATCTCCCCAAGATGTGTGAAATTCAAATATTTGTCTAAATTTTTCTTTTAAGGAGTGCATCTTTGCTAGATTTGGTGATACTTCTTGGACAGCTTTCAATTTGGTTTTTTGCTCTTCGTTTAACGAGTCTTCATTTTTAATTAAGCTATATTTACTTTTATTTAATCCGGCTAATATTCGTTCTTTTTCTGATTTATCTTCTAAAGACATTGCTGCTTTTTTCTCAGCTTTACGCATTTGATCTAATTCATCATTTACCTGTTTCATTACATGAAATCTATCAGCAGTTATATTTGCATTTGGCATTAATTCTTCGACTAGAATTTTATAGGGAGACCACAGGTCAATACTCACCTCTTGGATTTGAGAGAGTACCTCAATTCCCCATCGAGTCAGGACTTCGCGGATTTCCTCTATCCTTCTTGTTTTCACTATTTCAATCGGTCTATGGGTATCTAAATCTACTATTACTGCTAGATAATTTCCTTCCCCTTTTACTAAGGCTATTTCATCTATCCCTAACCTTTTTACTTCTCTTAAATTTATCTTCTGTATTTGCTCTACTTGCCTTTTTAACATTGATTCTACTGACTCATCACTGAGGTCATTTCTTTTAGCAACGCTATGAATGTTGCTATTCAATACTTGCTCTACTATGTTAGTGGCTAATCTTTTTGTATATCCTTTGCTTTTTTCTACAAATTCTAGTTTCTCACTAAACACTTTTTTACACTTATGGCATTTAAATTGACGACGATTGATTTTTAACAGAACTGGTTTTTCACTCCACGGTAAATCATGAATCATTCGCCAATGGTCTTGGTGTATACTTTGAGTAATATTTCCACAATTTGGACAGGTACAATAGTTGACGGATTTTTCGATTGTGATGATTATTCCTGCTCCTTCCACTTCTTGGCAATCTAACACTTTCATCTCTGGTAGATTTAGGATTTGCTCTACGGGAAATTTCATAACTATCGCCGCCAATGCCTATTCTTGATATATAATTATCTCACTTTCGGTAATTAAACATACCTTCAATGCTGTAAAGTGTTGTATCTACTCTAGTTTAGGCTTTAATCTTTATAAATTTCATCCCTTAATTTTCATTACTTTTTCCTTTCTCCATAAAATATCCGAAAGAACCGTAAATAATTAACTTAAAAGAGTTAAAACCCTGAAATTCTTACATGGCGAAACTACTCTTCTCAAAATGGCTTTACATATAGTTAACATCCAGCAGATTGCCAGAATTTAATAAAATATAAATTACTCAGTCAATTTTGAAGGATAAATTAACTGTGTGGTTCTGGGACAAAGACTCAGTTGAATACGAGATATTTAAAAAATACGAACGAGCGTTAGTCAGTCTCGGCGTTAACTTTTCACTCGAAGAAGTTCAAAACGCTTTAGAAGGCTGCACCTATGGTTTAGAAGATGCGTTCAGAAGCACGATTGATTACGTACTGTGGCTACAAAAGCAAGAAAAGCAATATTTTCCAAATGCGATTTTGACTAGTGCATTACGAGAGCAATGGAAACCAAAAGCATGGCGTGATGAGTATCTGGAACTACCAAATCTAGAGTCACCGGGGCAGAGGTGGTGGAATGCAGCAGCTAAAATGTGGGGGTACGATGTCCGTAATCGCCTTGTTGCGGATGTTTTTTATGACAATGGCACAGAGTTCATAAAATTTACCAACGACAAAGAAATTACGGTAGAGACTGCGTGGCGTTGGGAGTGGGAACGGTTGCTGAAATATGCGACTAATCGATAGCACTTGTTATTCGTTCCACTTCACCAGCAGCCCATCCGCAGCCACAAGACCCCAATGTGGACACTTCGCCACCAGTTTCTTGATCACAATCCTCAAAGCAGGGTCATCCGCCCAACATTCCATTAGAAAGTCATCCCCAGGATTTTCGCGCCATTGTTCCGCTATCTTGAGCTTTTCCATACGCCAGGGTCGTATTCTTGATCTCTCAACGACAGCCTCATAAGACCACTTCTCAGGATCGGAGTCAGCCGTCTCAGCACAAACACCTTCATAATGGGCTTTTGGTTCCTGTGCTGGCAAATTCAACTCGGCAGGGGCGGCGGAAAATGCGTCTTCATGACTAATTTCCGGCTCATCACCCAAGTCCTGGTTCTTTACTATCAACGAAGCAGACAGACTCTGTTGAGCTTGGTTTTGGGGTTGACTGAGATTTTCAGAATTTGAATCGTCAGGGGCGGCGGAAAAAGTGTCCTCATGACTAACTCCCTGCTCATCACCCAAATCCTGATTCTTTTCTACCAACGAAGCAGATTGACCTGGCACAGCATCCACAAGCGTCAGCGTCGTGCAGTCCGTTACCGCAGGTAACTCTTGTTTCTCTTCCACGCTTTTAAGGGTTTGAGGCGACGCACCCCCCAAGGGTGCGTCAGCCGTCTCATCACCATACAAATTTTCGTTTTGCGTGGAAGAACTAACTACCTTACCAACAACCTTAGTTGGTTGTTGGTAGGTAGTTAAAGAATAGTTAGAAACGTTGTTAGGTTTCTGGAACTCTTGTAAATACTCACTTTTTTGACCATTCTTTTGGAAATGATCCAAATCGGGCTGGATTTGTTTCTCTTCGGGTTGGTTTTGGTTTCTCCCGGTGTGGTTAATTTCCTTCCCGGCGTGGACGGCTTTCTCGTCACAAGAATTGGTTTCGCCGGACGTGGACGATTCCCAGTAAAAGCGATTGTAATAACCGTGCAGGTTACGGACGCGATAACCTATTAGCCCAGGTCTGCCGGAAGGCAATCGACCAAACACTTCCTCATACTGAAATAAACCTTGAGCCGTCAACGCTGCACCTGCTTTTTGTAGCGACTTATAAGTGAGGTTCGTTTCCAGCTTGTGAGCAGACCCACCAAATTGCTCTGCTGCAACCGAGTCCAACCATAGCTGCTGCACACAGGGCGGTTGTTGTCGTACCCAGTTGATATCCTCAATCGAGATTTTGCAGTGGGGTCGAACTGGTTTTTCCTCTGTTCTGCGATCGCCTTTATTTTGGCCACCTTTGATTGCTTTTAATGCTGTAGTCATAATTTCTCCTAAAATTAAGCATGACAATATGGGCGACATAGTTCTAATGCCGCTTTGTGAATTCAAAATGCAAAATTAAAAATGCAAAGTTAATTTTGAATTTTGAATTTTAAATTTTGAATTGATTGGTTGTTGTCCTGCCAGAACCGCAGTTCGTCTTTGAAATAGCGATCAGTCTTTTTGGGCTTGTCTCGCCAGTGATCCCAAGCCACCCAGACTTCATCCCCCATGTCTTCGATGACTTCACCTTTGGCGTTGTACAAAGCGCAGTAGATATCCGCATGGGCAACGATGGAACCCAGCCCAATCACTTCACCATCAGAAGAATCAACGGGGTTTTCTTCAGGAACCATTGGTTCCGTAATGATTGAGGATTCGGCTTTCTCCAAAGCAGTAATTAACTCTGTCTCTTCGGTGGTCAATTCTCCCCAGTAGTCGTTTTTAATAACCTCATACTCAGTAGCCACTTCCAGATAGTCCCACCAGCTACACCCAGGCTTGGACAGCACAGCCCGAATGTCGCTTACTGCTTGGGGTAGTAGCTGTAGCTGTTCGGCTCGATATGCGATCGCTTGCGGGGTTGGTTCACTGCCCAGAATTAACGCCGCAGCTTCTAAGGCTTGGGTGTTGTTCATGGCTGTGGCTAAATTCCCCAACGCAATACCCATGAGTCGTAAGCATTCGGTGGCATTTTCTTTGGGTGGTTCAACAGCAAGCGATCGCAGGTCTATGGTTTTGTCTAGAGCTTGCTTGACTTGTTTGTTCAGTGCTTTAGTGGCTTGTTTGGTAAAAGTATTATTCCATTCCTGAGCAGGACGTTCTTGTACAGCGTTCTCCAATTCCTGGATACGTTTTTGTAGCCGTTGGTTCTCAAGCTCTAGCTGTCTTAGCCCTTCCAACTTGAAAAGCCGATGCTGTAACTGGATATTTTCTTTCTTTTGTTGCTGAAGCAAGTTTTGTAAAGTGGTGAGTTGTTGTTGTACTTGTTCTTCTGCCCTGGCATTGGCTTCTGAGAGTAAACCAATTCTCAAGTCTTGCTCCAGGCGTTCAAGTTCTTGCTGATGCTGCTGTTTGAGTGCGGTGATCGCTTCGGCGTATTCTTTGGGGTAGGTTCGCTCGGTGGTAAATGACTCAATTGCGTTATTACTCAAATCCGCATTGTTCACCAGTTCCCTGCTGCCATCCTCAAAGGTAATAATCTGCTGCCTTTGATTGGGTGGATCGGCTGAGATGGTTCCTGATTGTCCGTGTCTTGGATGAGTTGGTGACGTAACCGTAACTGTGGCAGGTTGGGGAACCAGTGGTTCCTGAGTTTGGTGAAATACTGGTTCTTGAATTTGAGGAACCATTGGTTCCTGAGCAATAGTTTTCTGGCGTGGCAGCCGAGGAACCACCTTGTTAGCCGCAGATGCAAAGTCTGATTCGCTGGGTGAGGGGTTTTGCTGGAGTGCGATCGCAACGGCTTGCTTTAGCTTTTCTGGTTCCTTAACCAAACGCAGCAATGAACGGGCTTGACGCTCATTCTTGATATATTCACCTAATTCATCGGCTGTGTCCCTGACTTTCTTCGCCCCTAACAGTTGATTGATTCTGCGATAACCACCCCAGGCGGATAGTTCAGCTTGGCAGTATTCCTCAAAAGACTTGTAGCCAGCTTCACGATACAGTTGTTGATCTCGCATTTCAAGCATTTCATCAACTGCTTGCCATTCAAAGCGGTCAATGGCGGTGAAGGTTTCTTTAATGCTGTCGTTGAGAATGCTGTAGCTGGGTGCTGGTGTTGTTTCGTGGTCTAGTGTCAGCATGATTATTGCCCACGCTTGGTAAATGCACAAAAAAAGACAGAGAATGCAATTTAACCAAAGTGAACACTGATACTGCTCTTTGGATTACCCCAAAAATATGTCAGCATTATAATAAGCTCACTTTGTTGTCCAACAATCTGAGTAGGCGATCGCATTGCTTGGCGGCGGGCGATCGCTCTATGCTACTTGACTAAATAAATTAGAGGATTCATCGACAGGAAAAAGCTCTTCTGTTGTCTTGGTGGTTTCTATCTGATTTAGCTTTGCCTCTAATTGAGTAGTAGAGTTTCCAATTTCGTTGGGTTCATAGCGCAAAAAATCTCCCGGTTGGGCATCAAAAACTTTGCAAACTATTTCTTGAGTTTTCTGATCAGGATAAACATTGCGTTTGTTGTAAAGGCGGTAAGCAGTGGCCTGGGGTAGCCCAGTCTTTTTATGAAATTGATAAGCAGTTTCTACTCCTTTAGTTGCTAAAAACTCCTTTAAAACGTTAATCATTGGCATCCCCAAATGACTCCTATATGTATGCTACCTCCACCGAATGACACTATCACCCGATGATAAGTAATATTGATTGACCATAATCATTTTGATAGTTAACCCTCATTAAATGGTATGCCTCCATTGATTGACACCTCCATTTAATGGAGGTAGTATATAGATATAGGAAATCAAAACACTTGCACATATACAGCAAGAGATTTGCAGACATCAAAAATTTGACTAGTTCAAGATATTCACCACAATTAAAAGCAAACAATAGTTAGCTGCTATTAAATCCGTGTTTATCTTGTTAATTATCAAATTTCGCTAGTTCTAAGCTTTCAATAACGGTTCCGCCAAATATCGATGAGTGCGTTGTGGTTCTCCACAACGTTTGTAAAAACCAAAAGCGACCGCCCAGCCTGAGAAACTTCGCGATCGCTTTCATCCATAACGGAGATAAATAATTATGACCTACATTGCACATACACAGCAACCTGTTGACGCGCAATCCTTAGCCCAAGCCGAACTCGCGCAGTACATGAATCAGCAAGCGCAAGCTGTAGCCCCAGAAGAATTTACCAGCGTTGAAATCGACTTTTACAACCACGAGATTTACGCCAACGGTCAACTCATCGCCCAAATTACCTACGATCACCGTGATTTTGTGACTCAAAGATGGCTAGTAATGGTCAACAACAAAGAAGAATTCCGTGCTGATGCTTGGGGTAGGTGCTACCGCTACATCTGCACACATTATAAAGATAGTTCTTTACCAGTCCAAGAGCCAGAAACGCCAGCCGCTACAACAGGCAACGAGATCATGGTACAGATTTTCGACGAGTGCGAGAAGTATGGCTACTGCCTTGATGATGACGGCATTTACTCCAATGGCGAGAAACTGGGAGAAGTCGGTTTGACCGATGGTAAATGGTGGTTCATCCGTGCTGATGATACCAATTTGCAGAAAACCTTCTGTGATTCAGCTTCAGATGCAGTTTGGTGGTTATCAGTAGATAGTTTTTTAGTGGCCGCTGATGCGCTTGATGAATACTTGCAGTACAGACCGCTTGAGCAAATGCCTTCTCTTGAACTGAAAGAACTGCTCGATAGTGCGGAGTTTGTGGCTGCGTAGCACCAGGAAACGGGGCAGGGTTGAGGATTAACGGGAGTTACAGCTAATTCCCTTTTCCTCTACACCCCTGCAAGTCCTATCTACTACCTCATTCAATGACGTATCAAATATAGCAATCTCTTCATCAATACAATCATGGAAGCTACAATTTCGATTCCTCCGGTTTGGCAATATCCCCGTTTTGGCTTTGGACAACGGACAGAACGCGGTCAAATCATCGGCATGAAGTATTACGCCGAAGACACGTATCTAGCTGACGAATATGGTGCAGGGTGGCGTTACATTTTGCTACCAAACAAGAACACTAAAGACGATGAAACACGGATTGAGGATGACATAAAACTGCTTTCAGCACAGGAGTTAAAAACAGTTTTGGAGGCAGAAATTAACAGCTATCTGCGCCAAATTCAAATGCTGAAACATGAATTAAATGCAGTTGGTGTCAGTGTTGTAGCAACAAACTATACGGTTGAAGAAAACACCCAACCGCCTTATCCATCTCTGCACGATTTAGTTGATGCGTGTAAATTCATCCTCAAAGAAATCGCAAAACACCCCGATTACTTAACACTTGGATATCAGCCCGATTTAACCATTGGCGATGCTGAAACTGCGCTTTCTTATCTGGAGTTGGAACTCGAACCGAATCAAAACTTTGTTGTATCAGGAGATTGAATCATGTGCATTAGATGGTCTGAAGATGAACTAGCAACCCTCGACGAAATGGCCCAAATGTACACTCCAGGACAAATTGTTTTTCGCCTAAAAAGAAGAGGGTATCATCGGACAGTATCAGCTGTAAAATCCAAAATGCAGTCTTTGGGATATTCTACACGCCCTATTTTGGATAACTACAGTTGTCGTGAGATTGCTAAAAACCTTTGTTTGCATTCAAATACTGTTGCCAGATGGGTAAGGCTGGGTTGGTTGAAAGCCAAAAAGCGTTCTGTTCATTGTTATCAAGTCAAAAGTCGAGATTTGAAACAGTTTTTCAAAAGCCCTCCCCTTTCTATTAAAAAGCGGATTTCCGAAATAGATCCGCAGGTTGTTCGTTATTTGGTGGGGTAGTCAGTATTGAGCCGTTTGTGGAAGTCAGGGTAGTTCAAAAGCAGGTATCCTAAGTTACTCGTTGGTTTGCTGCTGCTGTAACTGTTGTACTGCTTCTGGGGGTAAGCCCGTTAGTCGAGTAATTAGGTCAATACTCATACCCTCTGCCAGCATATTAGCTGCAATTTCACGGGCTTTTTTGTTACGTCCTTGTTCTTCAGCTTCATTTTGAATCATTTGGTAAATAACTGATTCGCTCATGATATCTTTCCTGAATAAACGCCCAATCACTTCTTGATCTAATACTAGCCCAGCCAAGATTGCAGCAGCAGCAGAAATATTGCTTTGTGTCCGTCTTTCATCAATTTTATCAACAGCCGCCGCGACTTGTTGTAGTGTACTAGCCTTATTCTCGGTCGCACTTAATACAGCAAACGGCAGTAACCCTGGAGTTCTTAAAAATAGTTCTGGCGGTTGTTCCCACAGACGAATTACCTCAAATTCATGTCGCATCTTGGCTGTTACAAATGTGGTTTGATACACTTTTTCCGATGAGGTTTTATCCAAGTAAATTACAAATTGATGTATTTGTTTATTTGGATAGCGACGATATATCCGCAAGTAATAATCTGCCATCCGAAAAGGCATATCTTCATCAGGAGCCGTTTGAAATTCTACGTGGAGAACAATCTCATCTGATTGCAACATGATTAAAGCATCAGCACGAATTGGTTCTATCGATAATTCTGTTGGGCTTAACTTAGTTAAAGTAATAGGTTTACCTAATAGCCAAGTTGCGAAATCAGGAGAATATAATTCAGCAATCAGTTTACACGTATTGTCAAACATAATTTATTATTTAGTTAAATTTGATGGCAGATTTTTCTCACTTTGAATTAGCTATAATAACTAATTATAATCGATAGTTTAAAGAATTCATCTATTAAAAAATAGCTGCGCTGAAAATCATTGGAAGATTGACTATATTTGTATGGAAATCAAAACAATCTCTGTCACTTATCACCGAAAATTTAACTTGGGTGATTTTGAATCGGTAGAAGTAGGTTGTTCTCTGTGGGGTCAAATCGACCCAGAAGAAGACGCAGATGGAGCAACACAGTTTCTTTTTGAACAAGCCAAGGAATCTGTTAAAAAAGCAGCAATGCCATTAATTAAGGCATCATCACATCAAATGAACAAAGCTCGAATGTACAAACAGTCCGTTAAAGAAACAACTACTAATGAACTGGAGAACTTCTAATGAACACTGAAATCAAACTAGGTTTAGGTAATCCACCACTTCCTATTTACCTGTATGTCAACAAATTAGAAATTGATGGTCAAGCTTATGCTTGGTATAACTATGATGTTAGTCTTGATAAAAAGACTCCAGTAGCCGAAAGAGCATTAACAGGTTATTTGAGCGAGTTAAGGTTGACTGGTAAAGATTTCAAAGGCAAGGACAATATTAAATTAGATATTGTTGTCTTTGCAGATGATTTATATATCGTCAGAAGCGGAATTGAGACTAATTTTACAAAGTCTTTCTTACTTGCTGCATCACTTATAGAAGACTTCTCTAGACCTCTAACAATTGTTGCTACTCCTGGTGAAGAAAACGTCGTGTTCTGCGGATTATATGATGCTTTAACCAAGACCAAAATCCGTAGAGATTGGGATGCTAATGCAGATTGGGCAGGATTATTACAGCAGATTCAATCAAGATTATTCACCCGTCCTAAATATGATTTAGACGAGGATGAACGCGATCGCTCCGTTGTACAACAGCCTGCTCCAACACCGACAAAACCAGCTGCGATACATCCCCAAGATTTACGGGTCAAACAAGTCCGCACTTTGACAAATTACCCTATTGATCTAATCAAAGAGTGGTTGCAATTCCAAGATGCTTCGGCTCCCAGTCAACTGAGTGTGGCTGTGGTCGATAAGCTGGTGAGGGACATTTGCTTGTCGTGGGCTGCTGACAAGGTTGATTCAAATCATGCCACCAGTTCGTATCAGCAGCAGGTGTTAGGAGCGATCGCTTCTGGTACTGATGAAATTCAAGCTATTCAAGCATGGATGAATTATGTTGTGGGGCAAAGAGCAACTGTTAGCTCTCGCTAATTCTAGTTTTTTATAAGACAGCTGTTGCTGTCTTATTTTTTTCTTTATAGGAGTAAGTATGAACAACCGCAATCAAAAGTTAACCCAGGAATATCTAGCGAAGTACGACGAACCAAGCCTGATTGTGATTCGATATCGCTACATCAAACGTTCAAGAGCAAGAGATGTTGTTGAAAACGCATTGCTATCAGTAGGTATTGTTTGCCTGTTAAGCACAGTATTTTTGGGAATTGGTGCTTTAGGTTGTTGGGGATTTGAAATTATCGGAGCTAATTCGAGTTCTAGCATTATCAGTCACTATAACTGGCAAGCTCGGAAGAACATTTGTTTAGGTGGGATGTTGGTATGTATTTCGGGAGTTTTAGGTAGTGCTTTGTTGAATGGATGCCTGGATTTTGATGGAACCCAATAGGAGAGCCAAAATGTTAAAGCTTAAATATCTAAACCTTTTTATGGCTGCTTGTGGAGCAATTGTATTAGTCATTGGTAGCATTATCGGTATTAAAGGAGTAATCAAGGGAGAAGGTGCAAAGACTTGGTTTGCAGCTATATCTTTCATGCTAGGTGGAACTGCATTACAAGCAGCCGCCCTCAACCGTTTTTTCAAATATCAAGTCGATGAAGAGATCGACAGAACTAGAGAGCAAAGGCTTCAAGCAATACCAAAACCTTGCAGAGGGTGTCGCAATTTTCATGGTCTGGAATATGGAGGGGTGCAGATTGTATGTGCAATTCATCCACAAGGAGTAGAGGAGAGTACTTGCCCAGATCACGAAAAGTTCAGCAAGCCTTAATTGATTACCCTAACATTAAGCATTTAGTGGTTCTGGTTCTGTATCAGCTATTTCCAAAACCCGATGCAACCAATCCCCAGTTGCAACAGCCGCAGCTTGTTTTTGTTGGGCATCAGACCATATTTCGTCCCAATGGAATAACCAATTAGTCAGTAAACGAACTAAATCAACCAATTCACAAGCCCGGTCAATGTCATCCGCTTTCACCATGTCAGGTACAGTCCACTCAATAAAATACCGACTTTCTTTTACCAGAGGCAGCATTAAATCCTTTGATGAGTTTTGAGTCCAGAAAGACTGAATTTGCGACAAGTGACTTGCCAAATGATGTAAGCGGGTGGAAACATCATCTTTCATGAAGAGTTGTTGCTCTGGTGTTGGCTCGATCATAAATCTCCCAGAAACTCGTTAATCAGTTGAGCGACTCTTTCCCTAATGTTGGGGTCAAGTATTTCCATTTTACGATTCTGGCGTGGGCGGAGGTTGACCATCGACTCGTAAATAATTCTTCCCGTGCTAGGCATAAAACTAGCAGCCCAAATATCTTGCTGCCTACTACCATCTTTCAACAACTCTTTTTCACAATCAGCGTGCAGATCACCACCACCAGCTAATACTCGACGCTCAATATCTACTGCCGTTTTAATGTAGAACTTGTGTTCTTCGAGCATTTGCTCAATTTGTTCGGGTGTGGCGCGATCTCATAACAGTAAAATCAATCAGTTATCCTCGCTCAGGTTCATGCTTTCCACTTCGATTACTATCTCCTTAGCTATTCATGAAATTGTTCTCCAAGTTGCAGATGCTTGAGCAAAGCGATGGCTAACTCCAACACAGAATTTTGGTTCCAAGAAGGAATTTGGTCAAGCACATACTGGATAACAGCTTCAGGTGGTTCATCGGGAAGTGAACCAACTCGCAGCAAAGCATCGTTGGTACTTCTAATCATGCGCTCTAATTTTTCTGGTCTACTGCTACCGGGCAAAGTATCGAGTAAAGCTAGGACTTCATCTTTGAGTGAAACATTTTGATAACCAGAGCGTGGCATAGAAAATAAATTATCTAATAAGCAGTTGGGCATAAGTCAGAATCAAGAACTTTACCTAAAACGAATCGCTCCAGCAGTAGCTCGTTTAGCTTTCTGTATTTGATACAGAATTAATAGCGGGTGTAGCTCTACTTTCTTGTAGAAACTGACTCTTGAGTTCTGTGTTTTCATCATACTGTACAAGAAGAGTATTTCTAAACAACTACTTATTTACTGGATTAGTACAGTATTATTAATATAATTAGTTAGCCAAATTTTTTAGAGCTTTGTCTTGAGGAATATCAGACAAATAAGACAAAGGAGAAAAAAGAAAAATGAACCTCCTAGACTTCTTAAATAAATGGGCGGGTAACGACACAGAAACCGAGCAAAAACTTAAAGGAATGTTGTCCACATTTTTTGAGCGTGACCCACGCACAATTCGTAATTGGGTAAATAATACACCTCAATATGTCCGTTGGAACTTAAAAAGGTTAGATAAAGAGTGGGAGCAATTAGGCAGAATTAACTACGCCATTTTTTTTGAGGAATAGCGGAAATTTTTGTCACGAAATTGTCACGATTTTTTCCAGCCTGCTGATGGCAGGTTTTTTATTATAAAAGAGCAAGGTCAATTAACAGTTAACAAACTGTTTGTTAACTGTGAAAGTAATATCAATTTGACACGGATATTGACACGGGTATTGACCAACTTAATTTGACTATTGACTACCTAGAATGAATCAATCATGGAGAGAAGCACTTTTTAATCAAGAAAACACAGATTCTGCATTAAATCCCCTAGTTTTACCCATGACGAATGCCAAATCTTTGAGAATTTTGGGCATTTGCTATCGAACTTGGGGACGTTGGGAAGAAGTAGCAGAAACGATAGCTCAGTATAAACTGGCACAAATACAGATGAAGAACTTTGCAGAACAATACAGCCTCAGAGCGTCACCAATTCTTCCTTACCAAGTTTGGGTAGTGGGAAAAGTCGGAGAAATCTTTGATGGTTTAGCTCAAGGAACAAATAAATTGAATCTAGCTAAAGCAATTGTGGCGACAAATAAAGCCCAGTACAGCCGCAAAGAGTTTGAAGTCGAACAAATTAGATTTACAAAACCGTTAACAGGAGATTTACAAAATGTCTAACAAAGATACATTCACCCGCCAAGAATTATTTGAGTTATTAAGTGCCAGTTATCCTTCAGAGAAAATCCTTGCTGGGTTGCAAGAGTTGGCTAAAACAGACCCAAGTATTGATCCAGACGGCGAAGAGTTTGATGTGGAGGTGAGCGATCGCTTAGAGAGGCTGTTCAACCTAGCGCAGAAAACCCTAGATCAATCGAAGCTATTGGGAGGTGGTAGTAATTTGGCGAATATACAGACCCAAGCCATAGAAAGTGTAAGCGAACAATTGCAGATTGAAGGAGTCAGCCGCGAAACGTTCAAAGCGTTCTTGGACATTGTGGCAGGTAAGGCTGTAGCTAAAGCATTAGCTGTTCATCAATTTGAACAAGAACTATTCAACCAAATCAAGAGTGAGCTTGATGTTGAGAGTTTACAGCAACAAACACAAGCGGGATTGGAGGAAGTAGCATTTATCTATCAGTTAGCGAAGAACCCCGAAATCAGACAACGTATCACTCAAGACTACGGACTGAAAACTGCCCAAGAAATTAGACAAGAAGTTCAAACGCTCACCAATAGTGCGACCTCTGGTTTTGACCCGAAAGCATTTTTGGATGAAATAGGAGTCCCAACACCCGAAAAAAAGTCTACTCAACCAACAACGATTCAGGACATGAAAAATTTGACACGCTCTTTGTTGAGCAAACAACTCCAATCCCCAGCTTAATACAGAAATTATTTCAACAAAATTGGTTGGGCTTCTCAATTATTTTCTTTATGGTGTGTGTTGGATTGTCTGTTTACATTCGTGTGACTAATGCACCAAACCAGACAAGTACAGAACAAATTCAAGTTAGACAGTAAGAGGTACTCATGTGTCTAGAACGTGAAATATTAAATGCTGTCGGTTTTGAAACTCCTCAACTCGAACCAGAAGGTGTGGTGAATCAGGCTGAAGAAATAGTAGTCAAGGACGAACCAATCGCAAATACTATCGACAATTTCAGCAAACTGCTGGATGAATACGCCCCAGTTTCAAACTAATTTGGTAATGAAATACCAGAAACAAGCTTTATTGGGATTACTGGGAATGGGGTTAATCATTAGTCCTTGGTTGTCCCAACTGCCAGCGCAATTCAAAACTTACAACAGTGGCATCACCATCAGAGAATCAGAAGAACTAGAACGCATTAAAGCCGAGCAAAGGGCAGCGACCGCCGACAAAATTAATGAACTGGGAGTGATGCCCTCTTTCAAGAAGTTGCGAATCAACGATTATTTGGACTCCAAACGATTTAACCCCAGACCTAACACTACAGGTTATTTAGAAGATGAAATCGTTTTTGTTTATGACTCAACTGGTAAATGTGTTGGACGGATTGAACAAAGGCAGTGGAAATGGAAATATCGATTTAAAAATGCCTGTAAAAATTCGCCACTGTATCAAGATTCTTCTAATTGATTTACCGATTTGTGCTGTTAAAAAGAGAGCAGGGGAAGCAGGGGAAGATGAGGAGCAGGGGGCAAGGGCGGCAGGGGAGGAATAGATTGTAAATTATTTTCTTGTTCTTTTCTCTCCCCCTGCTTAACCTTGGCGTTAATGTAATAGCTCATCAAATATTTCCTACAGTCTCAATGAATCAATGTTTTTTATTCAATTTAATTGCTTACGTTTTAGAGCAAAAAATCCTTCACTTTATCGAAAACTTTTAGTATGAAATACCTCACTCCAAAAGATACTAATTCACAATCCAACCGGGAGCCATACCCACAAACCCAGACAAAAAAAAATGGCAGTGACATTTTAGAACTATTAGCTCAATGGATTGTGACTCTGGTATCATTGCCAGTCCTGTTTGTTTCGTATATTGTTGCTCAATTTGTCACTCCCGGCACATCTGGTTATAAGCTAGTTGGGGCAATCGGTTTTTGGATTGGCACATTACTTTCAACTGATAGTATTTGGCAGGTTTTATTTCAAGGAAAACCGATTTTCCCCTGGTTTGAACCCGAATGGATTGGTTGGATAGGTTGGCTACAACTGCCATTTAATGTTTTGTTTTGGATTAGTTTTGGCATCTCTGCACTCGTGCAAGTGATGGAAGCTAAGACTCTGCGCGGTAAAGATCCGGCTAGTGCCAAAAATGAGTTTGAGGAATCAAAACAATACACACTCGGCACTAAACCCACCGGAAATATCGATCTAACAGTTGCTTTGTGGGGCGATTATAAGCGGGCCGGCATGAAAGAGCGTTACGCAGGTGGATTGATTGCTTTATTTTTCTGGTTTTTAGATATCACTACCACATTCGTTGGGAGATGGCCTTTTAAATACACCAATCCACTCATAGTCCTGGCTTGCATTGTTTACAACATTGTGTCAATGGCAGCAGGAGAAATTGGTTACAGCATTTGGAAACTTACTAAATAGGGAGGGGAGCAGGGAGCAGGGGAGATGGAAAAACAACCTATTAAAAGTCACGAAGATTTAGAAGTTTATAAACTGGCGTTTGATGTAGCTATGCGAATTTTTGAGCTTTCTAAAACTTTCCCAGTTGAGGAAAGATACTCATTAACTGATCAAATTCGGAGATCATCACGTTCTGTTTGTGCAAACATGGCGGAGGCATGGAGAACAAGAGGCAAGGGGGCAGGGGGCAGGGAGCAAGGGAAACAACTTTCAAATCTCCCCCTGCTCCCTGCTCCCAATCTCCCCTGCCTATAAAGTGAGGCAGAAGCCGCAGAAACCCAGACATGGTTGAAGTTTGCTGTCAAATGTAATTACCTCAATGCTGAAGCAGCTAGAGAGCTTTACTCTACATATAACCGAATTCTCAGCATTCTAGTCACCATCATTAACAATCCATCACCTTGGATTATAAAACGTTAATTACTCCCCCCTGCACCCTGCACCCTGCCCCCCTGCAACCCACACGATAAGACTTCACTAGGACAAGAAAAATGGAATCACCCATACCAATGCTTGGAACTCAAGAAACGGCACAATTACGTGGCGATTATCCCAGCATTGAGTATTTGGAAGCTGGTAACATCGCCTCTTGGTTGCAAGAACGCCAAGACCAGTTGTTAGTTCGGGCAACAGACGAACGCAATGAAATGAATCTCGCTAAGTTCATCACCTTGGCCACATCTGCGGTTGGTGCGGTTTGCTATGCCACATCTCCCCTTGCTCCTATTGGTGCGGTTGTTGCCGGAGTTGGTTATCTCTGGTCAATTGTCCAAGACTTAAACGATACTCATCAATTTGCACCGATTCCATTCATTCGTGGCGACTTCCTCAGTTTCCTTTCGGCTATGGGTGATAGTGTTGCCAGGGAAGAATATTTTGCTAACCAAAATGAGCTTGCCGAGTTAATGCTGCACTTAGAGCCAATGGAGAAATACGAGTTCGCCATGCTCAAGCAATGTTCTCATGTTGTGTGCGAATACCTGAATGCCGTTGAGCCTGGAAAAAGATTTTATGCCTACCGTTGGTTGTTGGACTGGTTTATTCAACTTAAAGGGCAGTTCCCTACTACTGAGCAGCTATCTGGGCATTTGGCGCAAGTTACTATCGACCCCAGAGTGAACTATCAACAAGTTACAGCAATTCAGCAAGCAACCAAGCCCCAGAATTTAGGTATCCCTCCTGCGCGGTTTACGCAGTTACCAACTCCAGTCTCTCAAACAACACAAGCATTAACACCACAAATTAATCAGGATGAGATTTATCCTGTGCATTCGGGAGCATCCGCTTCCTCCACCATAGATCACATTATTAATACTGAAATTTCCACTTACACAAAATCTCCCCATGCTGAATATGACTTAATCGCTCACATCGCCAGAAAAGTTACGAATATGCTGTGGGTTGGTGTCCCTGGTTCCGGCAAGGGCATCACCATTAGCAATGCCATCGATGCCATCAAGCGGCTACATCCTGGCATACATATCTTTTATATTGACCCCAAAGGTGACGAAAAAGAAACTGGTTACTTCAATGGTCGTGTTGATACCCTCAAACGCGCCAAGATTGTTGAAATGTCTCCAGCCGAAGCCGTCAGTTGGGTCAAAGAATGCTTTACCGAGTTCCAGAAAATCTCCGGCCCAAAGCTGATCATTCTCGATGAAGGCACGGCTGTTTGTTCCAAGTTCAAAAATGCCAAGGGTGAAATTGGTTGGCTCAAGGACAAAATCATTTCTTACTGTTCTTGCGGTGATAGCTCTGGCTGGCATTTCTGGATTGTCGTTCAAAATCCCCACACCGACGACTTGGGTGTTTCTGGGGGTTTGCGATCTCAGTTAACCTCAGTGGCGTTGGTTTCTCCAGATAATGTCCCGGCTTACAGTGCCATGATCGCCACACAGTTAATTCCGAGCGATCGCAAGATTACTTCCACTCAAGTAATGCAGATTGCACAGAGTTCGCCTGTAGGTCGAGCCGTTTATTACGGCGGTATCAATGAATGGTTTCCTATGCCCCAATTGAAAAACTTCTCTGGGTATGACCGCGACACTAACAAGTTTATTGATTCTACACCAAGCAATAAACAATCTTTTGAGGCTGAAACTAATTCATCAGGGACACCAAAAAGCCAAGCTCAACATCTGTTAGCTCTTTTAGAGAAAACTACAGCATCAACAATTGATGAGTTTATCCAAAATGAATTGAACTTAGAAGGAATTCCACCAGAATTAATGCGCTTGGGAATTGAACGATTGCTTCAAAATTCGCCACTCAAATATAAATTCGACGGTAGCTTGAACAGTAATCAAAACTAACATTTTCAGGAGAGCAATATGCAATCAGTTCTTAACCTTTCGCTCCCTCTTAAACACAACTTGCTCATTGGTGCGCCTTGTGCTGGCAAAGATGTTTTTGCTAATCAGTCCATCAAAAGTATCAAGCAACAACGACCAAACCTCAAGGTTTATGTAATCGACATCAAAGCCTATTCCAGCAAAAGCCAATACTCTTCTTGCGCTGACATTTTGTGGATTCAGGACTCTTCTGCTGTCGTCACAGATTCGGATGTAGAAAAATTTGTGGCGTGGATACGGCACTGTTTTACTGAATTTGAGTCTCTCGAAGGTGAAAAATTACTTGTTTTACCAGAGAGTACGTTGATCTTTCACTTTTTTGGTCAAAACAGAAACAACAGAACTTGGTTGGCGAATAAAATCATCAATTATTTGTGCTTAGGGAATGCGGCGGGTATCTATATTTGGTTGCTTGGATCAAGTTTCTTCGCCAGCGAAACGGGAATTAGCCGACAGTTTTGGGTGTCCTTCAATCCAGTTTTGATTGTTCACAAGGATAATCTTGCTCTTTACAACTATCTTCTGGGTACAGATTTTCTTCCCAAAGATTGCAGGCTGAGTGCGGAGAGAATTAGAGCGATCGCATCCCAGTCACCCGTGGGTAGGGCTGTTTACCACGATGGTCAGTGGTTGCCAATGCCGGAGCTTGCTCTTGCCCAGTAACAGAGAAGAGCATCAATCAGCAGTTGTTGATGCTCTATTTTTTTCAATTTATAATTCAACCAACCTTATGCAAGAACAAAATCAAAATAATCATCCACTCAGCCCTTTTTCTAGGGTTGCCAATAGCATTGTGAAGCTGATTAATAGTATTTCTCAAAGCTTTCAACTTCAAGAGCGTGAACTTTTAATTCGGAAACAATGGGTAAATAATCTGGAAACCAGCAATTTGCTGAAAGAACAACAAGAATTTATCAATCAAGCTAATCAACGGATGCCCATACTGCTAACATCAAAGTCAAGATTAATAATTTTGGAAGCAATACTGGTTGCTCATGCCAGAGATGGACAGCCTATAGATGACGTGGTTACAGCAATTGAGGTATTGAGAAAGAATATCCTAGAATTAGATACTTCATCGAATGTCAACTTACAAAACCAGCCCCCCGTCCACCATCAACCCAAAGACCCAGTAATTACACATCGTCATCAATACGATTTCCCTATTTTGAGCGAAGTTGGTGGCTTAATTACTGATGCTCGGAACCTAATATTACTTGTCCCTTTGATTGCTGCTTTCTCTGCTTTAATTTTACCCATCACTAATCCCAGGCTTTGTAATTCATGGGAGAATTCTAGCGGTACTTATGAAAATAAAAGTTTGTATTGTCAATTTGTTAATAAGTTGAATAGCTTATTTTCTGATTATCAAAAAATGGAATAATCCACTCCATCAACACCCTGGAAACACAAGCTCTTCATCGGGGTTTCAACAGTGTGTTTGAGGCTGGTGGTGAAGGTCAGAAACTTCGGTGTGGGGGCGGTTGTTTCCAGGGCTTTGACAATTCGCAGTTAAGAACCAGGAGTTGCCATGAAATTTAAAAAATTCAATGGATGTGCCAAGTGGCAAGAAATTTCAGACTTGTTTGTATCTCTCAAGTCTGAGGCTCTTGGAACATTAAAAAGTAGTTCTCGAACAATTTGCGGGAAGGAGGTGTCCATTCAAGTTGAACCTCACCGAAGAGAACCCAATTGGAGAAGAATTTGGTTGGCTGTAAATGGATCAAAGGTTAGCGAAAGAGAGATTTTGCATTTAGTCGAAAACAAAATCGAAGACGAAGAACATGTGCTTGATAATCGTCTTGAACAGCAATTTAACGCTTTCGCATTGGAGGCTGGAATCGCTTTAGAGGTGGTAGCACCAGAACATTTTGACGACTCAGAAAAAACTTATTTCGTCGTTCCCCGTCACCCTGGTACTTATCACCTTGATGATGGTAGTATTGATTGCTACATTGCCATCAATTCTACTGTTGATCAGTATGCCTTTGGTGATTCGCCAGAAGAAGCATTATGCGGATTATCGACAAACCCATGCAAAGTTTAAGTTAAACAGCCCAGTATGCAGCGATCGCCTCAAAGGATGATCCGAGATATTCCGAGAAATCGAAGTTTTAGCCTTTTCCGACCAACTCCAGGTTTGTTGCTTTAATGTTGGGATAGACAATCAAAAACTATTTAATCAAAATACTTACTATTAACCAATCAAAAAATCAAGTTAACTCTCCAATTTTAGAATTGGAAAACCCGAAAGAAAAGCTAGAACGTGAACTAAGCAAGCCTGAACTAATCCATTACTATTACCAGCGATTGGCTCTAATTCAAAACCCACATCTCCGCGCCAACCCCAACACCAAAGATTTCCCAGAAGTAAAAACAGACCCACAAAAGTTTGCTGCTTTTGACCTCGCCGTAGAGCTTCATCGGGCTGGCAGTTGCCCGTGGGTTGGGTGAAGGATGTTAGACAGGGTATTTGCCCTTGCATCTTGTTGGAATTGCCCCGAACTTACCTGAATCAGCAAGAAGGCTCACACCTACCCGATAGGGAGGTGTTGAGATGAATTGCGAGTGAGTCGAGTTGCGTAGTCTTGACGATTTTGAGCGTAGCGAAAACAGGAAAAGACTACAGCGACGAGACGAGCAAAATATTCTGTTTTCAGTTAACACAACCGTGACAATGGGTATTACTATAAATATATAAATATGGTAAGGTCGATACCATGTATAGAGCAGTTAAAGTTAGAATTTATCCCACTGACGAGCAAGAATCATATTTATCCCAGTGTTTTGGTAATAGCCGATGGTTATGGAATTATATGCTTAATGCCACAACTACAGCGTATAAAGAAACTGGTAAGGGTCTTTCTAAAGCAGCAATGGATAATTTGCTTCCGGGGTTGAAAAAAGAGTATGAATGGTTGGGACTTGCATACAGTCAAGTGTTACAACGAGTAACATTCAATCTTTCTAGTGCGTTTGTCAACTTCTTTGAAGGTCGTGCTAAATTTCCTAACTTTAAATCTAAGCATGGTAAACAATCAATTCAATATCCCCAAAACGTGAAACTGATACCAGATGATTCTGTAATCAAATTTCCTGGTAATTTGGGATTAGTGAAAACCGTATTTCACAAACAGCTACCAGATGCAAAATTCACAACAGTAACAATATCAAAAAATGCAGATGGTAGATACTATGCTTCTATTTTGTTTAATCAAGAGGATCAGCCTGTAATAGCAGTTAGAGACGCTATAGGGGTTGACTTAGGATTAAAGAATTTTGCTATAACTTCCGAAGGTTCTAAGTATGACCTTCCAAAAAAACAATTAGCGAAATTAGAAAAGAATAGAAAGCGTAAACAGAAAAAACTAGCTAAAAAGACGGATAAAACATCTAAAAAACGTCAGAAGGCTAAACGTTTAGTAGCAAAAGTTTCTAGCAAAATAGCTAGAGTAAGAGAAGATTTTCTACATAAGTTATCTCGCAAAATAGCCTACGAAAACCAAGTTATTTGTGTAGAAGATTTGGCAGTTAAGAACATGGTAAAAAACTCCAACTTGGCTTCATCAATATCAGACCAAGGGTGGGGAATGTTTCAAACTATGCTCAAGTACAAAGCAGAGAAATTTGGACATACCTATCAAGAAATAGGTCGTTTCTTCCCATCTTCTCGACTTTGTAGCGAGATGCTACTACCTATCCCAATGCTACAGAAAGGATATAATTCCTTGGGTGTCAGGTTTGTAGATTGTCCACACTGCAACAAACAGCATGATAGAGATATTAATGCTGCAATAAATATTAGAAATGAAGGATTGCGACTTTTGGAGTTAGGAACTAGCTCTTCTGCCCTTGGAGGGGATGTAAGACCAAAATCTTCGGGACGTAAAAAATCTACGAAGGTTGAGGCAATCCCCATTGAATTGGGAAGCCTACACTGTACCGCAAGGTCAGTGTAGGTAGTTCACTCTAAGATACAAAGCTTGTTAGCATACCTAGCAGTTGATTAACTGGAGGAATGTTATACTCTAGCAACCCAATAGTAACGATAGTGTCTTCTAATTTGAGAAATTTCCAGCGATCTCCTGTAGTGACGGTTCCGTAAATTGTGGGAATAGGAGTCTGATTTTGTTGATTAAACTTTTGAGCAGCAATCATAGACGCAATACACTGTCCTAACCCTGCATTTAAGTCTTCTCTTTTGGCTTCCACTATTACCACTGCTGGAGCTTCAATAAATAATTGTTCTGTTGATTTACTAATGAGAAAATCACAAACTCCGTTTAGTCCAACAGAAGAATCAACTGTGAAATCTGTGCCGGAAAATAAGCTAATTTCGTTAGATAATGTATCTTTAATTTCTAAAAGAACTGGAGATATCAACCATTCGGATCTAGCTTTTTCAGTGTTCACCGCTAGAGCTAATGGTAAGTGCTTTTCTAGAAATGTCGATAAAAAATCACTTGGAGTTATAGGTTCAATATATTCAAGAAAGGTGGGACGCTCAACTATGGTGAGATTAAATTCAGCTTTCACTTTCTTGAGGGTAAAATCACTGTAAGACATAAGTTTACCTATTTTACAAAATCAAAATTTGATTTAACTGACTGGGTGCTAATCCCTCTCTCGCCACAATAGGCTGGTTCTCATCTACAAATCAAAATCCAGGCTGAATGTTTTACCCTCATTATCCTCCTGTTCAGCGTAGGTCGATACATTAGTAACAGACTGTTGAGATACTTCTGACTTGACATCTATTCCGTTGAAATCGGACGTATAAGCTATTGGTTGCTGTGTAGTTAACACTCCTTTTTTGAATGCAAAATAGCAATCGATAATGAAATGAATAGTTTCCACATAGCTTTTGTCCAATTGTTTAGCCTCTGCTAGTATGCGTTGACGATAACTATTTCTAATGCGTACTTTGTCTAAGACATCATCTTGATTATTAGCCATTGCTTTGTCCTACTGGGTTGATTTACTAATTTTTGTTGACTATCGCTTTTGCCATTTCTAGTAATCCCGCAGCATTAGCCTCTACTGGATTGTCTAAGACTTTAAACCCATTTTTCTCTAAAAGTTTTTTAAACCCTGGCAATAGACAGCCGCCACCAATCGCCCAGATTTCATCACCTTGGTGTTTGGCATCCAACGCCATACCCACTACTTTTTTCAAATACTTCTCATACCAATCTTTAAAACAAGCTGTGTACACATCTTTAATATCAATGTCACGGCTATATCTGGTGTGTCCCATCTCCAGGGCATACCGTACTTTCGATGGATCTCCTAGCTTGCCGCCATTGAGATGTTTCATTTTTTGGGCAATTTCATCGATGAGAACTTCTACACCCACAGGGTAAGGAGTGTGTACTTCCCGCTTGCCTTGGGTGTATCGAGAATATAGTGTTGTGCCATTACCAAAGTCGATAACTGTTAATTTCTTCGGTAGTGCTTGGCCAAACAATGCCCCCATTCCTTCGGGAACAACTTTCAGGACTTCTACTTTTACCTCTGAGGGTTTGCCAGCCAGGACAGCGTGATATTCTCCATTGAGTACTTGGGTTAAGTCTTTTGCTAGAGCGACATCATGCAAGCTGACGACTAACTTTAAATGCCATGCTTTGCGGTGTGGCAAATGTGCTAATGCTCCCAA
>NZ_JACJRY010000058.1:0-33529 GCF_014697485.1 Anabaena sp. FACHB-83
TATAAACATAAAGAACCGTGGGACGCATGGTCTTAAAGCTCAATTAATGTCTTCCTAGAAGAGTCATTGAGAAGCCCACACTCACCCGAAGGGGAGTGTGTGGAGTACGTCACAGGAGTGAAATTCGCTACCAACGACATAAACTGCTGTTGATGTAGCAGAATTTAGGAGTCAGAAGTCTAAAGTCAGAACGACAATAGACTATCTATCTAGTTTTGATAACTAATTTGTCTACTTCACTCACGCTTTGCCATCTTTTGCAAAAGCGGAAGATGGCAAATTTCCCCATCCTCAAGTAATTTTCAAATCTAATGAGCAAGGACAATACCAGTGGCTCCAGATTGATTTCTGAAGTTAAACAATGTCTGCTGTTAGCTGTTCCACTAGCAGCAGCCCAACTAGCCCAATCAGCGACCGGCTTTGTCGATACAGTGATGATGGGTTGGTTAGGCAGTCAGACGATCGCATCTGGAGGCTTGGGTGTGGCAGTATATACCTTTTGTTTGATGATTACTACAGGTATTATTGCTGCTGTTAGCCCCTTAGCAGCAGAAGCATACGGAGCCGGGAAGCCTGAACAAGTTGGTCAAATTGTGCGACAAGGGTTAAGAATCTCCCTGCTATTAGGCATTCCAATTACAGTATTACTTTGGCATGGTAGTACTTTGCTGGTACTGTTGGGGCAGGATGTGAATGCAGCCTCACTAGCACAAACTTATTTAAGAGCGATCGCTTGGGGTTTTATCCCTGCATTGGGTTTTGCTGTATTCAAAAGCTTTCTGTCTGCCCTTTCCCAACCGCAGTTAGTGATGGTAACTGTTGTCTTGGGTACGCTGCTCAATATTACAGCTAACTATGTTTTAATGTTTGGCAAATTCGGACTACCCGCCCTAGGACTAGCTGGTATTGGTTGGGCAAGTACTTTGTCACTGTGGAGTATGTTTATTACTCTAGCTATTTATGTATTTAGTCAACGTCGCTTTGCAGTTTATAAAATATTTCAGTTGTCATCTATTACTAACTTCAACCAACAAAATTGGCGCATTGTTTGGGAAATTTTTCAAATTGGTTTACCAATCGGCGGATTAGTTGCTGTAGAAGCCGGATTATTTACCGTTGTCACCTTTATTATTGGGCAATTAGGAACAACTGCGCTCGCCGCCCATCAAATTGCTTTGCAAACAGCTTCGATGTCATTTCAGATGGCCTTGGGTATTTCTTTGGCAACGACAGTGCGTGTTGGGCAATTAGCGGGAGAGGAAAACTTACAGGGTGTCCGCTTGGCTGGATATGTAGGTATTGCCTTGGGGGCTTTATCAATGGCGATCGCGGCTCTAATATTTTGGTCAGTTCCCAAATTGATTGTTTCGCTTTATCTCGACACTCACAATTCAGACAATCAAGATGTTGTCAATCTAGCAATCAAATTACTAGCAGTTGCAGCAATTTTTCAAATTGTTGATGGCATCCAAGTCACTGCCTCTGGAGCATTACGCGGTTTAAAAGATACTCGTATCCCACTGTTAATTGGGATTTTTGCTTACTGGTGTGTTGGCTTATTGATGGGTTACGCCCTGGGAATTGGTTTTGGTTATGGTACTATCGGCCTGTGGTGGGGATTAGCCATAGGTTTAGCTAGTGCGGCTATAGTTTTGAGTTGGCGATTTAGGATTATGTCATCTAAGTGGGAAAAGAGAGACTAGTACAGTTCGGCGGAAATAAACCGACCACACTTCGACTACTTCGGCTGCGCTCAGTACAAGTACGCTCAGTGACCATAAGAAATTGCTAAAAAGCTTGTGGTATCACTATTCTTTCTTTTTCCTTTTGACCTTTGACTTTTGCCTTGTTGTACTAGTCTCTTAACTTATACCAAATTAAAAAATGATTGCGACAGATGGATGGCTCAAAAGCTTACCGATCAACCCTTACCCAATCCAAAATCTGTCTTGAAAAGTTTGCTCAAGTCGGGGAACCCGCCCACGCAACTTTTCGCAAAATCTAAAATCCAAAATGGTATTAACTGATTTCTAAATCACTCAATGTTAAAGTAAACGTTGTCCATCCCTGATGGCTGGTGACTTGGATACTACCTTGTAGCTGTGTGACTAACTTCTGGACAATTGCTAAACCTAGGCCTGTACCACCTTGGTTCCAAATATCTGCATTAGGGAAGCGGTAAAATTTTTGAAAAATTTTGGGTAATTCATCGACGGGAATTTCTGCCGAGTTACTGATGGTAAAAATCATTTTGGCTGGAATTTCAGCAGTTTCATGGCTAACACTCAACACAATTTCGCCACAAGCAGGTGTATATTTACAAGCATTGTTAAGTAATTCTACTAAGATACGTTCTAAGCTAGGACGATCAGAAAATAATGCGGGTAAATTTTCTGGTAGATAAAGGTGCAAGGTTTGTTGATGTTCTTGAGTGCGAATTTGAAATGGCTCGATGAGCCAAGGTAGCCACTGTTGTAAAACTAATAAATCAGGAGCAAGCAGGAGATTTGATGAACTTTCCAGGCGTTGTAACTCTAGTAAGTCGTTGATTAGTGCCATTTCCCGATCGCACTCGGTTTCTAAAATGTCCAGAAAATAATGCTGTTCTTGAACAGCCGTTGATATCTGTAACATTTGAATCATACCTTTCATGTGGTAGAGGGGCGATCGCAATTCATGGGAAACTAAATTTAAAAAGTCATTTTTGAATTGATTAAGCTGTTCCCATTGGGCTACAAGTTGCTCTTGCTGCATTTGCTTTTCTTTCGCTGCCATTGCCTGTAGCCTTTCTGTTACATCCCGAAACACTAACACCGCACCAATGAGATGGTTTTTATCGTCTTTGATGGGTGCAGCACTGGGATCTATGGGTGTTTCGGTACCGTTTTGAGCAATTAAAATAGTGGTAGTTGAAAAAGGTGCGATCGCCTCTGATGCTAAAACTGTTTTGATAGGATTTTCTAAAGCTTCTCTAGTATTGATATCAATAATTTTAAATACTTCTGCTATATTTTTAGCGATCGCTTCTGCCTGTGTCCACCCCGTCAACTTTTCCGCCACCGGATTCATAAAGGTGATCAGTTGATTGCGATCGCTAGATATCACACCATCACTAATACTATTAAGTAATGTCGCTAACCATTTTTGGTTAGTTTTCAATTGTTGTTCTAGTTTATGCTTTGTTAGCGCAATTTCAATATTTGTTTTTAGTTCTCTTTCTTTGAAAGGTTTGAGTAAATAACCAAATGGTTCGGTTATTTTAGCTCTTTCTAAGGTATCCTCATCTGCATAAGCCGTTAAATAAATTATCGGTATATCTAAATATTTATGAATTTCTGCTGCTGCTTGTATGCCATCCATTTGCCCTTTTAAACGGATATCCATCAGTACTAAGTCAGGGCGAAATTCTTTAGCTTTATTAATCGCCTCTTGTCCAGAAGAAGCAATTGCAGAAACTGTATAGCCAAATTTTCTCAGTCTATTTTGTAAATCCTTAGCAACAATAGATTCGTCTTCTACAACTAAAATATTCGCGTCTGTCATGTATTTGTATTATCAAATGAATTACCAATCATAGACAAATTAAATATCTAAAAAAGCAACTATATGTAATTAAAACTTTCTTAGCACCTCCTGTATACTTATAAAGTAGTATCCCCTTTAATTTAGACTAAGGGAAATGTTATTTGAAATTCTACACCAGTATGACTGTTAATCTTAATATTTCCCGAAATTTGTTGAGTTAATGCCTCAACCAACTGCCAACCTAAAGATGCTGTATTTTGGAAATTGAAATTAGGTGGTAAGCCGACTCCATTATCGCTAACAAAAATAGTAAAATTTTGATTTAAATCTTCGGTGATTCCCACAGTGATTTCGCCATTCCTCCCATTAGGAAAACCGTATTTTAAAGAGTTAGATACTAGTTCATGTACAATTAAACCACAGGGAATTGCCAAATCTAAACCGAGTAAAACCTGATGTTCAAGATAAAACCTTAAAGAAATTGCACCTGCATTAATTTCGTAAGAGCTAAATAAACTTGCAACTAAATCTTGAATATATTCACCAAAATCAATACGAGCTAAGTCAGGAGATTGATACATTTTCTCATGTACCAATGCCATTGATTCGATGCGCTGCTGACTTTTTTGAAAGACATACATATCTTCTTGTTCTTTAATATAGTCAGATTGTAAATTCAGCAGACTTGAGATTACTTGTAAATTATTTTTGACCCGATGGTAAATTTCTTTGAGTAAAACTTCTTTTTCGAGTAATGATGCTTGAATTTGTGCTTGAGATTGTTTGCGATCGCTAATATCTTCAATCACAGCAATAAAATACTTTGGCTCTCCCGAAGAATGGTGTGTTAACGAAACAGTCAAGTTAATCCAGATTACAACACCATCTTTGCGAAAATAACGTTTCTCGATGGAATATGTTTGGATATTACCTACTAATATTTCATCAACATATTTCAAAGATTCATTTAAATCATCTGGGTGAGTAATTTCCTGAAAGGTGCGTAACTCTAATTCTTCGGCTGTATAACCAACAATATCGCAAAGCCTTTGGTTAACTAATAACCATCTGCCATCTAAAGCTACATGGGCAATTCCTACTGCTGCTTGATGAAATGCCGTCCGAAATCTCTCTTCACTATCTCTTAATGCCTTCTCTATTTGTTTACGTTTAGTAATTTCTATCTCTAGTGATTTATTGATTTTTTTTAACTCTGCTGTGCGTTCTTCTACTTTAATTTCTAGTTGTGTGAGTATTTTACTTAAAGTTTCTTCGGTTTGCTTACGTTCAGTAATATCTGTATGTGACCCTACCATCCGGACGACATTATTATTTTCATCCCACAAGGCTTGACCCCGATCTAATATCCATTTATACGTCCCATCTTTACAAAGTACCCGAAATTCTTTAGCGTAAAATGGCGTAACTTTGGCAAAGTGATTCTGCACCGCTTTGACTACAGCATCTAAATCATCTGGGTGAATCCTTGTCCAAATTTCTTGCAGATGATTTTTAATTTCATCGTCTTCATAACCAAGCATTTCTTTCCAACGAGAAGAGAAAAAAACTTGATTTGTTTTAATATTCCAATCCCAAATTCCATCATTATTGCCACGCAAAGCTAATTGCCAACGTTCTTCACTTTCTCTGAGTACTTCTTCTGTGCGCTTGCGTTCAGCAATTTCTGTGGCTAGTTGCGAGTTTGCTGCTTCTAGTTGTGCATGGCTAGGTAAAGCTAGTGCTTGAGGTATTAATGGCACAAGTTGTACAGCTGTAATGACTGAAATCAAAGCTGTGATGGCTTTAATCAACCCTGATAACCAATAATTTGGATACCAAAGTGTCCAAACATCCATCACATGAGTTGTACCGCAAGCAATGATAAATGCACCAAACATTAAAAATATCCAGTCAAACGGCAAATCTTCGCGTTTGCGGACAAAATAAACCAGCATGAATGGAATTGAATAATAGGCTATTGCAGTGAGTGAGTCGGAAATAACATGCAACCCAACCAATGCCGGCTTCCAGAGATAGCAATGTCCGTGGGGAATAAACTGGTTAGTAAAAAAAAATTATCTAAAAATGCCATCCTCAAAACCTGTTAATTGTAAAAGTCTTTACCGGAGGATCATGGTTGTGGAATAGTTTTCTAACTGCTCAGTGTGCAGACACTCCTAAAGTACTTGTATCCTTCATACTGCATAATAATCGGCTTTTTAACTAAGTAATGTAATAAATATTGATTGACATCAAGTTATCTTAAAAGTCCGTGACTTGTTACCGTAAATTTTCTGAAATTGAGTTTATGTTGTATAACAAATATAACTTAGTTTTGATAACTTTTGTCTTGATTAGTTATCTTATGAGCAGTTAAGTAACATTTTCATTAAAATGCTCTGTTAAATTGGAGGATAAAAACAAAATGAAGCGTTTTTGGACGGGAATTATTGTATTAACTAGCCTATTGATAGTACCTGCTTGCTCATCGGTGACAAAATCGGATAAAACGCAGGTATCTGGTGGTGACTCACAACATACTGATCATCAGCATAGTATGTCGAGTGAACATCAGGGACACTCAATGGAACATTCTGGGGATGAAGCTAAGACAAAAATTACTACCCAAGCAAAACTAACTGCGCCAAAAAATTTGATACCAAATCAGCCTGTTAATTTAGTGATTAATGTTCAAGATACTGCTGGTAAATCTATCGACAAGTTTGATACTTTTCAAGAAAAACTGATGCACTTAATTATTGTGCGCGAGGATTTAGCATCTTATGATCATATTCATCCCAGTTACAAAGGTAATGGTCGTTTTGAAGTGAGTGCAACTTTTTCCAGTCCTGGTAACTATAGTTTGTTTAGTGACTATAAACCCTCTGGACAAAATGAAGCAATATCATTAATGCAAGTTAAAATTCCTGGTTCAATTCCTTTACCAAAAAGTTTAGAAAAATTTGAGAAAATTAAAGTCATATCTAATACTAAAGTTAATCTCGATGCTGCCAATCAAAACATTCAGGCTGGTAAAGAAGTTACCTTAAATTTTGATATCAAAGATGCGGCAAATAATCAGCCAGTTAAGGATTTAGAGCCTTATTTAGGCGAAAGAGGTCATTTAGTGATTGTGAAAAGTTCATCGCCGTTGACAGTTAATGATTATATCCATGCTCATGCCCACAAGAATAGTGCAGATGGACAGATAAAATTCGTCACTAACTTTCCTCAACCTGGAACTTATAAACTGTGGATGCAATTTCAGCGTAATGGTAAAGTTGGTACAGCAGATTTTTGGGTAAATGTAGTGTAAGTTTTGCGATCGCCTATTACAGTGTTAGTAGTCGTATCATTGGCAGTAAACAACAGGCGATCGCGGTTATGTTTATCTCATAGAAATCATACATCTATCTAAAAGTAGATTTTGATAATTATTTGAAATAGCTGAACATGATATCAAATTTGTTGCATGAGGGTTGCAATTAAGTATCAATCAGTTTATTGTGTTTGATTAAATCACGTAAATTTGTACTGTTTGTTGAGAAAAGCGAGTAAAAAAAGTAGTAGGGAGAATTACTCTATCATGTTCACCCTACTATCTGATTACTCTATTAAGACTTAACTTTGCAGTATTTCAATTCAACAGAAAGTGATAAAACCGTGTTGCAAAATTGCTCTGTGTAATTGAATGTAAAAGAAACTATAAGGGCTTGCTGGCATGAGACTATCTGAGCTAGATCCACTCATACCGCTAAATGATTTAAGAGAAGAACTCTTGAAGTTACCAAAGGGTTACTTGTTTTACGAAGAAGAACTGGTAAATTTTTTATCTCGTAGAAGATGGCCTGAGAGCGATCGCCGTATTGACCGAACAACTTTTTGGCGCTGGCGAAACGATAACGGAATTGAACGCCAAAAAGTATTTAGTCGATTGGATTTGCTCAAACTCTGTCGCATCTGCGACCACTACCGTGTAGATGGAACTCGTAATGAGTATTTATCAATTATGAAACAAAAACAAGAGTTAGCATTAAACAGATGAGGCTAAATATAGCGTTTATCAGTCTGGTGAAGTACAAATTGATAGGAGATAGAGGCTAGAGACTAGAAACTAGATGAATGTACCTTATTAAGATGAAAAACGCTGTATTTAATAACAAAGGATAACAAACCCGATTTAGGCAATAAATCGGGTTTTATTTTTATTCAAGATTTATTTCAAATAATAGAAAGTCCCTATCAATCTAAAATACAGAGGTTTTCATCCCAATGAGTTACATTCATCTATCTTCTATACCCTATAAACTTTTACTGCACTGTAAGATGACATCTATCGATAGTTAGAGAATATATGAAAATAGGATAAAGTAAATCATCCTATAAGCATGAGGTTTTTATTTATTTTTTTATAGAGAATTTTAAAGATTCACCTATTTATTAACGTTGAAAGTGTCACTATGTTCACCATTGGTGATTATGTGCTGAATCAACAAACGGGTCATCTAGGAAAAGTGATTGGTTACGGACAGCAGACTATGAATCCTAATATGCAAACCGTAACTCTCAAGGTATTAGTAGCTGAGACTGCTAATTCTCAAAGAAGAGAGTTTGTCTTTGAGGATCAAGTTTCAGCATGGGTAAAGTGGTCAACTGAAATTTATCAGTTTAGGAGTACTGAGTTGAAAGTGCTGAGTGCTGAGTGAAAACCCATAAATAAAGTCAAGGGATTGAAATTATGACTTTAAACGCTATGCGCTGATACCAATTCTATGTGAGGCTGCATTTAATCTTTTATCTTTTCTTTCTTTGTGTCCTACCCTTCGGGAAGCCGCTATCGCGTCTATGCGCCCTTTGTGGTTCGTTCTTTAATTTAGTGCATCTTCATACAGAATTGGTATGAGTGCAATTAATTTTACATTTTACTCATCACTTAAATAACCAGGACTTACACAAAATCATGAAAAAACGTAGACGCGCAAGCAGCTTCCCGCAGGTTAGGACACGAAGTTAAGAGGATTTGAGAGGGTTATTGCGTAAGTCCTAATAATGAATGAATAATTAGTTTACCTAGATAACCAAAGGTTCAATATTATGGTACGGGATGTAATTTTCTGCCTACAAGAAGTGGTTGCTGAGATAATATTAAAACCCTCTTCAACTTCTAAAAAACTAAGTGAATGCTTGATTTCACCTCCTTGCGGATGTGCTAATCCAGGCGAAGAAATCAAATGTGAAGATTGCACTTATCTTGAGGCTTGTTTGTCTAGTATTAAGCTAGAACGTAGGGAGTAGTGATGGTAATTTCTAGCATTTTTAATCCAATAAACTAGCGGAATCGACATCTAAAAATAAAGTTGCTTGTGATTGACGACGGAGAATTGATGCCGGACAATCGGTGCTGATTGTTTGTTGTAACATCTGTTTTACTATCTGGGCTTTGCGTTTTTCTGGTGCTAGGCAGATAATTTTTTTGGCTGTACAAATTAATGGTAGGGTGACAGTAAAAGCATACTGTGGCACACTGTCGATATTGGAAAAATGACCAGTATTTACTTGTTGTTGGCGATTGACTATATCTAATTTCACCAACTTGACACTATAAGGATCATGAAAATTAGCAACATCAGGATCATTAAAAGCTAAATGTCCATTTTCGCCAATACCTAAGCAACATAAATCGATTGGCTGTGCTTGGAGTAATTGCGTGTAGCGATCGCATTCAGCCACAGGCTCTAATGTATCACCTTCGAGATAATGAAATTCCTGCGGAGTCAGTTTATTTTCTACCCGTTCTCGCAGATAACGCCGGAAACTTGCAGGATGATCAGCCGTAATACCTAAATATTCATCTAAGTGAAATAAAGTAATTTTTGACCAATCTACGCCACCCAACTTAATTAACGCATCTAGAAATTTGAGTTGGGAATT
Source organism: Anabaena sp. FACHB-83 (assembly GCF_014697485.1). NCBI lineage: Bacteria > Bacillati > Cyanobacteriota > Cyanophyceae > Nostocales > Nostocaceae > Anabaena > Anabaena sp. FACHB-83. Next base: position 9,457 of record NZ_JACJRY010000058.1, read on the forward strand.
TCCTGTGGCTAACAAAACGGCAGCTTTCCCCTGTTTTTCTAAGATATCCTTTAAATATTTCCTGGTAATTTGTGCAACATTCTCAGCCATTTCTGCTTCAGAATTGTAAACTTGCACTTGTAAATCATCAACACGAAAAAAATTTTTGGCAGCAACCATTGTGAAGTCTGAAGTGTGAAGTGTGAAGTCCAGTAGGGTGTGTTACGGCAATGTGAGGATTTGAGCGTGACACAAAGTAGAAATTTGCCTTAACGCACTACCACCTACCAACAAGATAACTGTTAAAACATCCTTTCAGCAGTGCGTCACCCTACTTAATTATATAAACTTCTTTCTTTCAGACTTCAGACTTCTAATAAACTGCTTCCTTTCATACTTCACACTTCATACTTCACGCTTCTAGGGTAAACTGTGTAAAGAAAGTTAATATTTATTTACACTTAAAGAATTATGCTGGCAGCAGTTCTCTTTGACTTGGATGGCACTATTGTCAATACTGATCCCATACATTACCAAGCTTGGCAGCAAATGTTGGCAGACTACAACATTGAAATAGATGAAAAATTCTACCAATCTCGGATTAGTGGACGCTTGAATCCAGAAATTGTCAAAGATATTTTGCCGCAATTATCACCAGCAGAAGGGCAGAAATTTGCCGACGATAAAGAAGCATTATTTCGTGAATTAGCTTCCCATCTGCAACCGTTGAGTGGATTTGCTGAACTCCTAGCTTGGACAGAGACACATCAGTTAAAACGGGCATTAGTTACCAATGCACCTCGGTTGAATGTAGAATTTGTGCTTGAGGTTTTAGGGATTAAAGAAGCTTTTCATACAGTGATTTTGGCGGAGGATTGCACTGCTGGGAAACCTGATCCTGCACCTTATCAAGCTGCTTTAAACAAATTAAAGATTAACGCAGAGAAAGCGATCGCCCTGGAAGATTCGCCTTCGGGTATTCGTGCGGCTGTTGCGGCTGGGATTCCTACTATTGGTATCGCCTCCACCCACGATCCACAAAATCTGCAAACAGTCGGCGCGTTTATGGCAATTCCCGATTTTACCGATTTGCAGTTGTGGACGTTTTTAAATTCTTTGACAGAGCCAGATTTAAGTGCGATCAATTTTTAGAGTTTAATCGCTCTTAGCCCATCGCGCAAATCCTAATTTTTAACACAGTAACAGCTTCCGTCTTCTGTGTAAGAGCTTCTGCTTTTACATTTCCGTGTTACGCGCAAGTTGTAAAAGCTTCTGCTTTCTGTGTAAGAGCTTCCGCTTTTACGTTTCCGTGTTACGCGCAAGGTGTAACAGCTTCTGCTTTTACGTTTCCGTGTTACGCGCAAGGTGTAACAGCTTCTGCTTTCGCGTTTACGTGTTACGCGCAAGGTGTAGCAACTTCCACGTTCACGTTAAGAATAACAGACTTGTGTTATGTCATGTCCGGCTAAGTATTTTTCGTTACATAGCTGGCTGATCGTTCGCTGTTAGACTTTGTTTAAGAGTTGGTAGGTAGCGATTCGCAATTTATGTGCGCCAAAGTTTTTGTCGGCTAGAAATTATAAAGTGATGGCGATCGCTTGACTTTTAAAACAGTCGCTACACCTAGTCAATAAAAGCGCAGCATTCTATCTTCTATTTCTGCCCAAGTTTGCGGCGATACTATCACGGCTGCTTGTTTACACTGCAAGATTAAATAATTGGCATATAGATAATTGTCCCAAGCTTTTAATTCTTCTTCAGATAAACTCACCATTTTTAAATTTAAATTAAAGGCTTTGAGTAAGGTTTGTAGCAATTTGTTGGCGAATCTGAGCTTTACAAATCGAAATTGATTATCATCAGGAATTGCTGTCTTTAAAGCTTGTAATTGCTTTATTAAATTAGCAAAATTTAAGTTATTGAAGATTTGCAATCTTTCAAGATTTCGGGTAGCTTTAATAGCTCGATCAATGGCGTAGGCGTAGTCGTAGTCGTAGGTGTTAGAGATGACGATGTCGAAGGTGTTGGCGTAGATGTTGGCGAAGTAGTTGGGGTGTTCCATAAGGAAGACGTAGGCGTTGACGTTGATGATGGCGCTGGCGATGGCGATGGCGTTAACGTAGGCGATCGCTCTTTTACCAACAGGTTTTATATCTCCAGGTGAGTTGCTTGTTTCTCGCTCTGCCCATTTTAGTAAAGCTTTTAACTTCGGCGTGTTAATGTATTTCTGTGCTGTTTTCTCCATTTGCAGCAACAACTTATCCGCATTTGGACGCAGCAAGCCTGATGTTAGTAAGAATACCTCTTTCCACGTTGTATCTATTAAATGACGATTAACTAACTCATCAAATAATTGCCAGTCGCAAATATATTTAGCAGTTAAATACTCTTGCAGCGTTAGATGAGAAAAAGCGTAAGCATCTCGTACTCTTTCTACTAAAATTCCTTGTTCTACTTGAATTGCTTTTAATACTGCTTTGCTATTTAAAGTTTTAGGTGCATTTTCATTTTTGGTTAAATTAGCTTGAATTTGTTCTATTAGCTCATCTCTGGTAAAAAATAGCCGATTTTTTTCAAAGCCGCGATAAGCTATCTCCGCCAGCATACTTTCTTCAATTGCAATAGTAAAGTCCTTAAAAAGCGGATCGCGTTTGACTCTTTTTTCTGCCAACCATTTATCTAATAAAATATCTAAAGCTTTTTTATATAATTCGCTGCGATTGTTAGTAAAACTTTGATATTCATCGTAATAAAGACAAATAAAAGTCAGCAATAGAGGAGTTCTAGCTAATTCTTTAGCAGATTCATTTTTTTGCAGTAACTCCCAACATTGACGCGCAGTATCAGCTTTTATATCTTCTTCTGACTGAAACCAATTATTGATAAACTGTTCTATTTGCTCATCTGTAAATTCAGCAATCTCTACATTCTCAAATTGTCTAAACTGTTGATGATAAGCAGCAGTGCGGCAAGAAACAATAAAGCGATTTTTTTGATATTGATTAACAAAAGCTTGAATTTGTGCGACTGCTGTATTCAAGTTTTTAGTTGGTACTTCGTCTAAACCATCAAATAAGATTAATAATTTCCCTGTCTCTAAAAGCTTTTTGGTTAAAATTTCGCTTGCGACAAAATCACAACAGTTAAACTCTTGATAAACTAATTGAGCAATATTAATTTCATCAACTTTAAATCTTTTCAATTCAATCAAGACAGGAATACACTCATATCCAAATTTACCTTGTTTTCCCTTGAATGCTTCTAATCCCATCTTGCGTAAAAATGTCGATTTACCACTTCCCGGCGCACCTAAAACCATTAAATATTGATTTTGATTAGCAACTGCTATACCTTCTTTTCTTTCCGTTTTCTCTGAGCTAACTACTCCCCTATAAGCCTTTCTGAAAGCTGCTTCTAAATCCCGAAGCGATAATGAATTAGCTATTTCCCAATTGCTGAGGAATTGGACAGCAGTATAAATATAATCCAAGGGTACGAACTGTTTCATCCCCAAAACTCTTAATTTGCCGTATCGCTTGTAATAATTTTGGTAATATTGCGAGGCAGACTTGAGAATTCTTGGCGGAACTTGTGGGTTTGAAGTATCAATTACTTGACTGAGAATTGTTGCTAAATATTTACCAGCGTCGTTAATTGCAATAGCTCGATCTAAACTAGCACGGCGCACTGCTGCTAATTCCAAGCTGCTTAAAATTTGCCGTGCTTCTCCTCTGGCTATTACGGTTTCGCTCATTTCACCGCCAGTAATAGTCAATCCTAAGCTTTCTAATTTTTTAATTGTCTCACCCACAGCATTTTTTACTTGCTGCTTTTGCAAATCAATCAAGGCTTGACGGTAAGCTTGGCGATTAGGAAAATCTGATGGTTTGAGATTAGAAACAAAGTTATTTTCTGATTGTGAATATTTGCCTTCAAGCCGTATAATCACCAGTAATTCTTCATCGCCTCTGGCTTCTTCTAGCTCTTGTTTTAGCAAGTCGTCAATTTTTTCTAGATGCTGAGGTTCTAGTCTCATATAGATAGCGTTTCCAACTTCAGTGAGTTACAAAAGAACGCCTCCCTAACCCTCCTCTTACCAAAGGGCTGTGGTGTAAACACAAGTTATAGAATTACTATCAGTTCTAGAATTACCCCACCCTAACCCTCCCCTTTCCAAGGGGAGGGAACTAGATTTCTCTTTTTCCCCCTTTTCCAAGGGGGGATTAAGGAGGGTAATTAGACTTGTGGGTACACCGTAGTTGGGGAGGGTACGCGACAGCGCGAGTGGAGTGTATTCATGTACTTGAGAATTGCTTATAATTTTACTTGAATTAAGCCGTAGCCTTGGCGGTCTTGTGGAACTTGTAAAGTTTCACATCTAGCAAATAATTCTTCTTTTAAATCTAAAACTTCTATGTTGGGATATTCTTCTAAAATTAAGGCGGCAATTCCCGAAACAATCGGCGTAGCCATTGAAGTACCGCTAATTGCTTCGTATTTATCTCCTGGTATTGATGAATAAATCTCTTTCCCCGGTGCAACTAAATTGGGTACTTGATATTGATGGGAACCTGTATTTAATGTAGCACTGCCACTAAAGCCAGCAATGCGCTTGTCAATAGTTGAACTACCAACGGAAACTACATCCCGATAATTACCAGGGCTACGGGTACGATTTCTGCCTTCATTGCCCACAGCACAAACTGGTAAAATGCCAGATAAAAGCAAACTTTCAATTGCTATTTCCATATCTGGTAAATAGCCAATAAAGCCAGCCGATATATTGACAATGCTAATTTCTGGTTGTTGGCTTACCCAAGACAGCGCCAAAATAAAATCAGAAAGATTGCCAGTACCACCAGGAATTATTACTCCACTGAAAATATTAGTATTAGGCGCAACACCAATTTTGTTGCCGCAAATTAATCCCGCAACGTGAGTGCCGTGTTTGTGTGTATCAACACTAGGATTCATGGGCAGTACCTGATAATTTTGGGCATCAAAGGTAAAGGCTTTAGTTATTCTCCCTTTTAATGCTGGATGATTGCCATCTACCCCGGTATCTAAAACGGCAATCGTGATATCTTGACCTGTATATTCATACCCTTTTTGACGGCAATTATCTAAATTAATTGCTGCTAAATGCCATAAATCAGATTGAGAAATTTCTGTTTTTAAATCAGTTGCGCTGGCTTCGGGTTGAATTAACTCAATTGGGCGGTCTTCTGTGATATCAGCATCAGGTAACTCTTCACGCATCCTGGCTGCTTCTTCTTCGGTCATTTTTACAATAACCGTACCTGTAATCACCGTTTCTGCTTGAGCAATTTGAATTACACCATCCTCTCGCGCGTCGGCAATCCAGCGTTGAATTTCTTGATAAACTGAGTCTTGCTGCCAAAAAGCTTTTACTTCCGCCGCTTGCATCCTCCGACTTTGGGGCGTTAATTTTCTCGACATCAGGGAAAGAGAGCGAGTAACTGAGGAAGTTTTAGGGCGAATAATATACAGCTTCATGAAATTGAAGGGATTTTAGCAGCTATTCTTTCATTCCTCAGTCTATGTGATTCTAGCTACAACTAGATAAATCTTTAGACATTCTTCTTGTGGTGTCATAGCTATTACCCTGCTCTGTCGCTGCGTTAATTTTCTGATATGGCAGACGCATCACCATTACGAATTGAGACAGAACTCATATTTGATTTAGGAAAAAAATCAATACACTTAGATACAGCTTCTTTCCTACTCCCGACTCCCTATTCCCTACTCCCTGTCTACACAAGTAGATTCGGAAATCAAACCGGATTCCTATATTACTGTACTTGTTCGCTGCTGAGATGGGCGATCGCTTGTTTAATCCAATCTTCCACATAAGCATCTTTCGGTAGTCCAATGTCTTCACTCACAACGTGTAAGGCGTGGCTAACTTCGTGGGCTGTGTAACCCAAGGCGAACAAAGTCATCTGCACTTCTTCTAAAATCCCTGGTGCTGGGCCGCCTGTAGCGACGAAGAACCCTGCTGATTTGCGCCATTCAATCAATTTACTTTTCAGTTCTAGACAGATGCGTTCTGCGGTTTTTTTGCCCACTCCAGGGGCTTGAATTAAGATTTGGGTGTTACCTGCGATGATGGCTTGGACTAAATCTGGTAATTCCAAGGTGTCTAGGAGGGCGATCGCTAAAGCTGCACCAATCCCGCTAACTGTTAGCAGGTGGCGAAATAAATCCCGTTCTGCTGGAGAAGCAAAGCCATACAGTAAAGGTACTTCCTCCCGAATTTGATAATGAGTGAAAATTTGCGCCACTCCGCCTGATTCTGGTAACTGCTGTGCTAACCTTTGGGGAACTTGCAAATCGTAACCAATACCATTGACTTCGATAGTCAAAATGACACGATTACCGCCAATTGTCTGAACACCTGCAACAAGACCTTTGAGATAGCTAATCATAAGAATCCACAATATTACAAAACTTTTAGAATTCCCTCAACACAAGGGTTTTGTGCTATTTACCGATAGTCAGTCGGATATTTAGTATGCCATTGAGCATTACTAAATATGATTCCCCGTTGATTGCCCACAGCGAACAATGCAATATCATTACCTGAATCACCCCAGACAACTGTTTTTTCTGCTGCAAATTGCTATCTTTGCCGAAGAAACTCCGTTGCCTGACCCTGAACGCTGAAAAACGGTACAATGTCGAGGTCAAAACCGTTGTGAGAGATTAACTTTATATTTAAAGCATACTTTCGTGGTTTTGTCTCAATCTGTGGTAAAATTTTATCTGCAAATTCTTCTTTTACGAAAAAAATTACCTATATTAAGTGTGCGATCGCTGCAATCAGGAAATTGATTCGTGACTCTACAGGACTGACAAGAAGAAAATTAACCGCAGATAAACGCAGATGGACGCTGATAGAGTTTCGGCATTCTACTACTTATATATAGAACTATAGGACTCATATTTGATTTGGGAAAAAATCAGTACACTCAGATCAGGCTTCTTTCCTACTCCCGACTCCCCATTCCCTATTCCCGACCTACACAAATAAATTCAGAAATCAAACCGGATTCCTATAGATAACGAACCACATAGACGCGCAAGCACTGAAGCAGTCTTTTACCCGAATTTCTCACGTATGGGTAACGGGTGTGGGGAGAGAGGGGAGTGTGGGGAGAGGAGGGGGAAAGATTTCTTCACCATCCTCCCACCCTTCCCACCCTTCCCACACCTCCCACACCCCTGGATTTCTCTCTTGTGAGAAATCCAGGTTTTAGGCGTGTTTCCCGCAGGTAGGGTGCAAAGGATACAAAGAAAGAAGAGATTCATTTTCCATTTATCACTTTCTTTTGATTGCCGTTACAAAAACTGTAACCGTCAAAGGATGAGCCTTGAATTAATGCAATAGTTAATCATTAAGGCATTGAGCATCAATCTTGATTAATCTTTGGTAAGTGAGGTGGAAGAATGAATCGGCAAAAATTAAGCGGGATGAAAGCAAGTTTTCTACAAAGACGTTACGCTGTCAGTCTAGGAAGACGCTATGTTCTAGCGGCTGCAAGTGTAGTTTTGCTAGGTGTACTTGGTTGTTCTCAAGTCAATAGTAATAATGATGCTTTTGCAGACTCGAAAATGCCTCAACCAGAAATACCATTGCAAAAAAAAACCGTCAAAGCTGATACAAAATTAGTAAATGCTAATAACAAATTTGGCTTTAAGTTGTTTTCGGAAGTTTTGCAAGCAGAAGGTAGCGAAAAAAACATTTTTATTTCACCCACTAGTGTAGCGATCGCCTTAGCTATGACCTACAACGGTGCTAGTGGTTCTACCCAACAGGCAATGGCTAAAACCCTGGAATTACAAGGTCTGAGTCTGCCTGCGATTAACTCTAATTATGCTGCTTTAAAAAGTAGCTTAGAAAATCCTGATGCTAATGTGCAGTTAAATATTGCCAACTCACTTTGGGTAAATAAAGATGTGAATTTACGTCCAGACTTTTTGCAACGAAACCAAGAATTTTACAAAGCCAAGGTAGCTAATTTAGACTTTAAATCTGCATCTGCCTTAAACAGCATTAATAACTGGGTGAATGATAATACCCAAGGCAAAATCAACAAAATTGTTGACCAAATACAACCCAATCAAGTGCTGTTTTTAATTAATGCTATTTACTTTAAAGGGCAATGGAGTGAGAAGTTTGATAAAAGCCAAACTGCTGAACATCCTTTTTACAGCGCACCAGGGCAGCAAAAACTACATTCTATGATGTCTCAAACCGGGGAGTATAAATATTATGAAAACGAGCAGTTTCAAGCAGTAAGTTTACCTTATGGCAAAGATGGCAAAGTCAGCTTTTATGTCTTTTTGCCAAAACAAAACTCCAATCTCAAATCTTTTTATCAAAACTTAAATGCTCAGAATTGGGAAACATGGTTAACACAATTTCGTAGCCAAGAAGGTTTTATTCGCCTACCCAAGTTTAAAACTGACTACGAAGTGACACTCAACGATGCCCTAAAAGCTTTAGGAATGCAAGAAGCTTTTAGTTCACAAGCTAATTTTTCGGGAATGGGGAAAGATTTAGCGATTAGCGAGGTAAAACATAAAACTTTTGTAGAAGTCAATGAAGAAGGTACAGAAGCGGCGGCGGCGACATCAGTGGGAATTGTAGCCACATCCCTGAGAGACAAGCCAGAACCATTTCGGATGATTGTTGACCGTCCTTTCTTCTGTGCCATTCGAGATAATCAAACAGGTAGCATTTTGTTTATGGGTTCAATTTTGGAACCAAGCTGATTTAAGTAGAGTGACGTAAATGATACTTGAAAGCATAAACGTAAATTGGAGATGCGATCGCAACAGAAAAGTACTATCCATCTTTTCACCACACCAAAAAGATTTTTTAGATTTTTTAAATAATCAAAATATGCTTCTACTGTTTTACTCGTTGTAGAAGATACAAATTAGCGGGGAATATTGTGTTTATACCAATTTAATAAAAGAATGCGGCAGATAGAAATCAGGAAAGTCTTACTGAAGCTAGATTTCTTAATTGCGTTAGCGAGCCTGCGATAGCGAAGCGTTAGCGAGGAACGAGCGTCGCGTCATTGCGAATTGCGAATTGGTATTATTTAAGGGTGAAGTAATATTTATGGGTAGTTGAAACGTCTGAATATTTATTCACTCACACACTGACTTCTTGATAGGCGTTTCAACTACAATAGACAAAAGTGAAAAAATTAACTCCTCATTTTCACTTCTCGATTCTTTACCTAGACAAGCAGTTTAGTAAATTACTACGATTGCTCGACAATTTCCCTGATTTTATCTGCTTGCTGTTTCTAGAGAAACATTCATATTCTGCCAAAAAGAAAAATCTTTAGTCATCTGCGCCGACCAAGTTTTAGCCTGAATCATCGACATAGTAGCTACCATTTTTTCGGCATTTTTGGTTTGGCAAGTTTTTGGTAGCTTGGTATTTTCAGAATTAACGCAGGTGTTTTCTGGTACAAAAGCTAAGTAGTTTGTGATTTTGAGTTCTCTATTTAAAGCATCGGATCTGGGTTCAGCGTTAATTTCATTCATCCCTACATAGGCGATGTTTTGCGAATCATCCATTGTCCGGAGCATACTAATAGCATTGTAGTTATTGCTAACCAGGGTACCGCGCCGGAGAGAATGAGAGTTAGGTACATCATCAGAAGTATTTGCTTGAGATGTCATACTAGCAATCATTTCGTTACTCATGAATACTTTATTAGTACCCACTGGCATTTTGTCATATTTACTCACTGTCAAACCCACTAAAGCTCCAGACATTGAATCTGTATTCTGAAATAATTCACCATCATAATTAGGAAAGATGGCTGTGGGGTTAACATTTTGAGTTGGCTCAATAAAAGGAGTGTTGGCTTGATATTGATTACTCGCTAAAGTGGCAAAGGTCGAATTGATTGTGGATGAGGTTGCACTACCTTCTAAATAATTGACAGACTGAGCATTAACAGATTGGATGTTTGCACTTAAGGTAGTTGCAAGTACGAGTCCTAGTAGATAGCATTGACTTCTGTTAGTTAGCATGGAATCAATTTTCCTATACCCTATAAATTTGATCAGTGAAACTTTCTTTGGTTTTATTTAATTTTGAGGTTAAGATAAGAGTAAAGTCAGGTTATGTGTGATCTTTATACAATATAGGTATGCCCTAGGTTAATTTTTGCAAATTAAAATCCGAGTAAAGATTATTCTGTAGGAAATAATCTTGGTCGATGTAATCTGCCTTAACAATCTCAAAAGCTTAAGCGATAAGCCTTTTCTTGCTCTTGGCCATAAATATAACAAGATTGGGTCACAGAATTATTAAAAATAGCTGAAATATTCCAGATAAATTGAAAAGGTCAATTATGGCTGGACAATTTAGCTAGTTTTGGCACAGATAATTAATTCTGTAAAGTTGTCTTGGATACAATTCGCGTCTTTTTTAGTTCGGCTGAGGAGAGTTGTTCGCCGGTTTGTAAGCGGGTTGCAGATGTTTGCAGAACTTGGGCTGCACTTGTATCACCAATTTGTAAGGCAGTGTTCGCCGCAGTTTGTAACATTGTTGCAGCCCCGATGCGATCGCCTTGTTGTAATTTCATCTCTGCTAACTGCGTTTGGCGATATTTGGCTAATGTCAAAATTGACTGCTGTACCTGGGGATTGAGGGCGGGTTGATATTGGCGCAGGAAATTAGCAGATATGTTAATCATCGGAGACAATAAGCCATCTTGGTTGGAGGCGGGGTCATCGTAACAAATCTGCATCTGTCCAATGACTTGTTCTCCTGCTGGTAATTTGCCTAAATAAAGATTGACTAAAACTACCCGGTCTACATCTTGCATTAAATCACCCAGTCGGACTTTAAAGCCGCCATTGGTGGTTTGCTGTACTGGTAACTCAATTGTGTCTGGAAAAACTTGGGCGATGGGTTTTAATTCTGCTAGTCGGATATGAGGTGCAAGGGAAAACTGCAAATAAGCATTTGTTAGCCCTATTGATGTAATGCGACCAAACAACCGCCCAAATTGTTCTAAAACTTGTTCTGGATGCTCAACATAAGCCAAACTACCGCCGCCAGCATCGGCAATTTTTTCGAGTAAATCTGAGTTCCAGTTATTGCCAAAACCGAGAGTGTTAATTGTTAGATTGATTTTAGCTGCCTTTTGCGCCAGTTCCAGACAGCGTTTGTTGTCATCGTTGCCAATTTCCCACTTCCACAGCCGTAAACTGCTTTCACCATGTCCATCGGTGAGGAGGAAAGCTTGGGAAACAGCGCCTTTAGCACCTTGCATCAGTTCTGTGATGCCTAATTCTAACCCGGCAGCAATGGCAGTACCGCCACTGGCGATGAGTTTTTTTGGCAACAGCGATTTAATGGTGCTGGGGTCTTGAATTACTTGATGGGGAACAATCACTTCCGCAGCACCAGAAAAAGCCACTATTGAGATGCGATCGCCAGGCTGTAACTTATTTAATAATTGCTCTACTGCTTGCATCACAGTTTGCATTGGTTTGCCGTGCATTGAACCGCTTTTATCCAGAATTAAGCATAAATTCAACGGCAAACGCTCCTCAAACTGATCAGCAAGCGCAGAAACCGAAACTACTAATTGACGTTGACTGCTGACTTGAGCCACATCAACGTTACGATCACTTAGCAACGAGAGCAATTTAACCTTCATTGTGGCGGGATATCTTGCAACACAGTTTTGGAGACAATGCGAGTTTTTTTGCGATCGCTTTCGCTTAAATCTCCTCCCGATTGTAATTGCGTGGCAGAAGTTTGCAACACCGTAGCTGCACCGACGTAATCTTTACCTGAGAATTTTGACAGTTTTTGTTCAGAAAGGTGTTGATGCTGGGCCAAGATTGATTGGGTTTTTGTTTCGACCTAAATTGAGATACCAGCGACCCTTGTAGAAGACTAAGAACGAACCGCTTTCATATCTCAGATTAATTGTATCTTTGAAGTTAACACGCTCACCCTTGGAGTCGATGTACCAGCCTTCAATGTTTGCTATTGCTATATGTGGTTTAATTTTGGTGTAGGAAACTTGAATTTCTTTGATGTCATGTCCTCCTAATTGTGTTACTTTATCTTGTACTGCCTGCTCTGAAGAGTAAGACCCTGGTACTAACCGCAACATTAAATTTTGATCTTTCTTTTCTAAAGCACGTACATAGGCATCCACAACATCTTCAGGTGTTGTACCACCACGCCAATTTATTAAAAAATAGGTAAGCAATAAACAAAGTATAGTTGCACTTAGGAATAGTACTAAGTACAACAATCTTCGATTTAATTGTTGTTTTTGGCTCACGAGATGTTATTTATAGCTAGACAATAAGCTCTAGGCATAGTATTTTGTGTTGGCTAGACTACTATGTAATACCAATTTGAAAAATGATTGCGACAAATGGGTTACTGAAAAGCTCACCAGTAAGCAATTTCCCAATCCAAAATCCAAAATCTAAAATCCAAAATGGTATAAAACTCATAATTTTGAAAGCATTTATAGCCTTTCCTAGTCTGTTGAGGTACAAATTTATCTGCGTCCATCTGCGGTTAATTATTCTTGCTTGTACTTCACTAGCATAAGAAATGCTATATTCACTTTCTGACAACCCTGATTATTTCGTTATTTTCTCAATAAAACGCTAGTTTTATTGAGAAGATTAAGTGTGGATTTGTCAGTTATAGCCAACCACTCAGTTTTGAAAACGTTACCCTCTTTGAGCAACAAGAGCAATTTAACCTTCATTGTGGCGGGATATCTTGCAACACAGTTTTGGAGACAATGCGAGTTTTTTTGCGATCGCTTTCGCTTAAATCTCCTCCCGATTGTAATTGTGTGGCAGAAGTTTGCAAGACTGTGGCTGCACCTGTATCACCCATTTGCAAAGCAGTTTTAGCAGCAGTTTGCAACATAGTTGCAGCCCCGATGCGATCGCCTTGTTGTAATTTTGCTTCGGCGAGTTGGGTTTGGCGATACTTGGCTAAAGCCAAAATTGATTGCTGCACCTGGGGATTAATGTTTGGTTGGTAAGCCCTGGTAACATTAGCGTACACGGGGCTATTTGTAGTAAATAAACCGGGTTGATTTTGGGCAGGATCATCGTAGCGAATTTGGACATTTGCGATCGCTTGTTGACCTTCCGGCAATTGTCCCAGATAAATATTAGCTAAAATTACTCGCTCCACATCTCTCATTAAATCACCCAACCGAATCGCAAACCGTCCATCTGCTTCTTGTTGCAAGGGAAGTTCAATCGTATCTGGGTAAACTTGGGCAACAGGTTTAAGTTCTGCTAACCGGACATTCGGCATTAATGAAAATAACAGATAAGCATTAGTCAAGCCCACAGTTTGAATCCGGCTGAATAACCGCCCAAACTCATTTACAGCTTGATCAGGTCTTTGAATATAAGATAAAGTGCCTAAACCTGCATCAGCAATTCTTTCTAAAACATCTTGGTTCCAATTGTCACCAAAGCCCAAAGTATTTAAAGTTAAGTTGTAACCAGCAGCTAACTGAGCGAACTTAAAACAACGGTTATTATCTCCGTGTTCATTTTCCCCATCGGTGAGCAAAAAAGCTTGAGAAATGCGGTCTTTTTTGCCCTTAGCTAACTCCTCAATCGCCAGACGCAAACCTTCATCAATCGCCGTTCCGCCATCAGCAGATAAGCGGTTAATTTGCTTTTTAATTTGTTCTGGGTCTTCCACCGATTGATTTGGGATTAAGACCTTAGCGCGATGATCGAAGACTACCACACTCAGGCGATCGCTGGGCTTCAGTCTGTCAACCAACAAATTTGCGGCTTTTTTCACCGTTTCCAGAGGCTTACCATTCATCGAGCCACTATGGTCGAGAATTAAACATAAATTAATCGGCAGAGTCCGGTCTTGGGTATCGGCGATCGCGGACACAGAAATCGACAGCTGACGTTGACTACTAGTTTGATTAGCATCAACATTGACATCATTCAGGGCAGGCTGCAAATTGACCTTCATAACCCAAACTTCCTAAATTCAGGATACATACAATAATTTAGTTAAGAATCCAGCACTCAAAAGCCAGAAATCAAAATTGAGCAAAAATTTTAGATGGTAGGTCAGTTGAGTGTTGACTGTCCTCACCATTGTGACTCCTGACTCCGAAATCCCAAATTCTCACCATATTTATAAATAACTTCAAATTGCCAGATCAACGCTACGGAAAACTTATCTTGCGTAGATAGATTAATATATTCACAATAATCTTAGAAGCCTAGCTTTAGCAGATGCCAGCAATCTCGCCCATTAGCGAGGAAACCGCACCTGACTCTAGCCAGCATCGCGCTAGGATGTATTACAGTTAACGGCATAATTTCAGGCGATCAGTTGCTATGGACATTTCCCCCATCAAGGCTGTTCAAGCCCCATACTACGGCGATAACTTCTACCGGACACCGCCGCCAGATTTACCCTCCCTTCTGTTAAAAGAGCGAATTGTCTATCTGGGAATGCCACTGGTGCCTGCTGTGACGGAATTAATCGTCGCTCAATTATTGTACTTGCAGTCAGACGACCCCGACAAACCTATTAAAATCTATATCAACTCGACAGGCACTTCTGGTTATAGTGGCGAACCCATTGGCTTTGAAACCGAAGCCTTTGCCATCTATGACACCATGAAATACATTAAACCTCCCATCCACACCATTTGTATTGGTTCCGCGATGGGTATGGCTGCCATGTTATTGAGTGCTGGTACTAAAGGTTGCCGCGCCAGCTTACCCAACGCTAGTATTATCCTGCACCAGCCCAAAAGCTACGCCCAAGGTCAAGCAACTGATATTCAGATTCGGGCGAAAGAAGTTCTGGCAAACAAAGCATCGATGGTTGAGATTTTGAACCGTACCACCGGACAGACGGCCGAAAGAATCACCAAAGACATGGATCGTCTCTTCTATATGAGCGCATATCAAGCCAAAGAGTACGGTTTAATCGATCGCGTGTTTGAAAAAGAAGAACTCGCTAATCCACCAGTACCAACTAGTGTCCTTTAAGCTTCAGGGAGTCGGGAATTGGGAGTGGGGAGTAGAAAAAATTCACCACTCCCCACTCACCACTCCCAATCAATTTATTAATTATTAACGGAGTTAATCATGCCTATAGGCGTTCCTAAAGTTCCTTACCGGATGCCCGGAGGACAGTATACAGATTGGATTAGCATCTACGATCGCCTTTACCGGGAACGGATTATTTTCTTGGGGCGTGATGTTGATGATGAAATTGCTAACCAAATCATCGCCGTTATGCTGTATCTGGATTCAGAAGACCCAGGTAAAGATATTTATTTGTATATCAACTCTCCTGGTGGGATGGTAACATCTGGTTTGGCGATTTATGATACGATGCAACACATCAAATCTGATGTTGTGACCATTTGTGTCGGTCTGGCGGCTTCAATGGGTTCTTTCTTGTTGACTGCTGGGACAAAAGGCAAGCGCCTCGCATTGCCCCATTCCCGGATTATGATTCACCAACCTTCCGGCGGAACCCGTGGACAAGCTACTGACATCGAAATCGAAGCCAGAGAAATTCTGCGGATTCGCCATCAACTCAATAACATTTACGCTCAAAATACTGGTCAACCCTTGGCCAAGATTGAGAAAGACATGGATCGTGACTTCTTTATGTCCGCCCAAGAAGCCAAAGAATACGGATTGATTGACCGTGTGATTGAAGAGCGAATCTAGAAGGTAGGGAGTAGGGAATTGGGAGTAGGGAGTAGGGAAAAATTCACCACTCCCCATTCACTACTCCCCACTCCCTTACAAAACTGTCTAGTTTGAACTATAAATTAGAAAATTTTTGTTTATCATTAAAACCTCATGCTAAAGGCAGAATGCTGATAGCTGTATATTAGATAGCTGATATCTCGAAATGGATCTAGGAGATTGCTACCGTTTATTGGGTTTAAGGTCGGGAGCCTCGTTTGCAGAAATCAAATCGTCTTACAGACGACTGGCGCAGCAATATCACCCCGATATCAACCCAGATGACAAAAAAGCTAAAGATAAGTTTATTGCCTTGACAGAAGCTTATAGGCTGCTCTTAACGGTGGTACCGCCAGAAGAAACAGTCGAGCAGCCGTCAGGTCAACAGTTTGTGTCTAGGGGCGAGGACGCAAAAGCCACGCCGAAAACCACAGTCACTACAGAAACCTTTGTGGCTAGGCGCGAGGAACCAAAGGCGACTCGTCAAGATGCTGCACCAAAAACCACAGTCACCACGGAAAAACCACAGTCACCGCCTGCGAATATTGCGGAAATTGAACAACGGCTGAAGTGGAAGACTTATGAGCAGTTGCAAAGATTTTTGAAAGAAAAAAGATTTCCCCAAGCGATCGCCCTGGCGGAAGCCTTGGTAGACCGTTTACCCAAAGATGCGGAAGTTCGCCAATGGTTAGCGATCGCTTATCAAATTTGGGCAAGGGCGCTGATTAACGATAATCAAGTTCTCAAAGCCAGAATTTACCTGAAAAAAGCCCTCAAAACTGACCCCAATAACAAAGCTTTGTGGAACGAAGTTCAAAGGGATTTTCAGAAAATAGAGCAAATTTTTTAAAATTTGTCAATATTTACCACTGGTGACATAGGAGAAAAATTACAATAAATAAGGTATTCAATTTGGAGCATAAAACAATGCAACAAATCAATTTTGATGCCTATGTAGATGAAAATGGTGTTTTGTGCCTGAAAATGCCTCCAAATCTTGCTGGAATGGAGATAAAAGGAAGACTTCTTTATCAAATTTATCCTGCTCCTTCAGCAACTTTCCAAGATAAAAAAGTCGATATTAATGCTGTTCGTAGTATCTGTCATCAGATTAGAAACTTACCCAATCTCGATAGCAGAACACCAGAGGAAATTATTGGCTACAACGAGTTTGGAATTCCAGAATAATGGTAATTGATCCTTCAGCTATCCTAGCAATTATCTATGCTGAACCTGAAGAATTGATTTTTATTCAACTAATTGATGAAAGTGAAGACTGTCTGCTTTCTTCTCCAGGCTATGTTGAAGCATCAATAGTCTTGGGTACTAAATATGGTCAGCAAGGTGTAGAAAATTTGAACTTATTAATTACAGCACTTTCTATCATTATTGTACCTTTCAGTGTAGAGCAAGCACAGTTAGCCAGTGAAGCATTCTTGAAATTTGGTAAGAGTCGCCATCCGGCAAAACTGAATATGGGAGATTGCTTTTCCTATGCTTTAGCAAAATCGATAAATCAACCTTTGTTATTCAAAGGTAATGATTTTATTCATACTGATATTGCCAGAGTTAATTACTGAGACATAATCAATTCATATTACAAGTGAATATTAATGCCTATTTAAGAAACTGGTTCAAACACCATTTGAGGAATTAATATTTCATCTTGCGATTGTCCAATTCCTAAAAATCGCGTTTCATTTTCATATACACGCACAAGTCCAAAACTATCAGAATTGAGGGAAACTTTTTGTCCTTGACACCATTTGCGGGCGAGTTCTGGAGGTAAAGTGACGGTGGGTAAATGCTGTAAAGCAACATCCGGGGAAATGGGTTGAAATGTCCCGCCTTGCAACTGTGTTTCTAAGTCAGTTAAAGAAAGACTATTAGTTAAATTAAAACCACTGCTGTGGGTGCGAGTTAAAGCGGCGAGAGTTCCGCCAGTGTTTAAGACTGAACCTAAATCACGGGCGATCGCTCTAATATATGTACCACTACCACAAGCGATCGCCACATCTAATTCAGGAAAATCCCCCTCGCGCCAATCTAAAATATCTATCTGAAAAACTTCAACTGTACGTACAGGAACTTCCACTGTTTCACCTTGACGCGCCAAATCATACAAGCGTTTGCCATCAACTTGAATCGCACTATACATTGGCGGTATTTGTTCAATCTTTCCCACAAATTGTGTGAGTGCAGTTTCGATTTCAGCCAAACTCAAACTTGCACAAGGTTGTAAGGTGATAATTTCTCCTTGCAAATCATCGGTTGTGGTACGCACACCAAAACGGATAGTAGCTTTGTAAGCTTTTTCCCCTGGGAGATACTGCAATAACCTTGTGGCTTTACCCATTGCAATTGGTAAAACCCCAGTTGCTGCGGGGTCTAAAGTTCCCGCATGTCCTACCCGTTTGAGGCGCAACAGTTTGCGTACCCGCGCCACACAGTCATGAGAAGTCCAATCAAATGGTTTGTTTAAGTTGAGAAAGCCTTGCACAGTATATTTTGTGAGTAATTTCAGTCAGTGGGTTGATGTCTAAACAGCGATCGCTATCATATTTCATCAAATCACTAGAACAATAGCGATAAATATAAAACGCTAAATCAGCGAAATCTTACAGTTGTCCTGATGCTTTTTTGTTGTATGAGTTTAACTTTATGACAAATTATGTTCATCTGGCGATATTTTATCTTGCTTCCGCAAAAAGGCTATCAGAGCTTGCCGTTCGCGTAGCGTCTCCGATAGGAGAAGTGTCGCACAGAATTTATACTGACTCCTGACTTTTTACTATAGCGGTTCTCGGTTGGATGAGGTACATTTCAACCCCACCCCGCGTTTGCGTCAGCAAATGCGGGGTGGGGTTCCAACTGTATTACAAGCAAGTAAGAACTGCTATATTTCTCTACCCAGAGAATGATGATGTATGGAAATTTATGAATATGTAAGTTGGTTGGCAATTTTCCCAGGTAGAGCAGCATAAATCCCCAGATGCTGGCTCATAGGCTATTTGTTCAATTTACATGAGTCCGGTTACATTATCTGGAAGTGTTCTCTTTCAGTGTGTTTAGGGCTACCTATTAATGATTCAGAATAAAATATCCAGTGCTGGTGTAGCGACTCTAGCCTTGATTGGAGGCGTAACCGCTTTTTCCGCACCAGTTCAAACTGCTACCTTGCAACATACCCAAATGTCAGATAATAACATCCAACTGGCACAAACTGTAAATACTGCGAAGTTAGAAGCGGAGGTTTTCACTCAAATCAACCAATATCGAGCGTCTCTGGGTCTACCAGCATTAACACGTAACTCAACTATTGACAATCAAGCTAGGACTCATAGTCAAAATATGGCTCAGGGGCGAGTTGCATTTGGTCATGATGGTTTTGGCGCAAGAATTCAAGCGATCGCAGTTACAATACCCTACAGCGCAGCAGCAGAAAATGTGGCTTACAACCAGGGATACAGCAATCCTGCAACCCAGGCTGTGCAAGGTTGGCTGAGAAGTCCAGGACATTTGGCTAATATCAAAGGTAATTACAACCTCACAGGTGTTGGTGTGGCGGTAAATAGCAGAGGTGCAGTTTACTTCACCCAAATATTTATCCGCAGACGTTAGGAAGATAATTCAGTTAAAACTTGCTGAAAAATAGGGTGCGTTACTTTATTTGCGTAACGCACCCTATTTTTGCTGTATGTATCTTATATACATCGAATCTCTCTAGCTGACTTATAAAGGATTAACGATGGAACCTATTTCTATAATTATTACTGCTTTGAGTGCTGGTGCGATCGCTGCTACTAAAGAAACCGCCGGAACAGCCGTGAAAGATGCCTATCAGGGTTTGAAGGCTTTGATTAAAAAGAAATTGGAAGGCGATGCTCTGGGACAAGCGATGGTAGATGCCAAACCAGAAGAAATTAAGCAAGCTGAAGGTTTATTAAAAGACAAAATTACCAAAGCTGGTGCTGAACAAGACCAAGAAATCATTAAAGTGGCTCAGGAGTTACTCGACAAGCTTAAAGAACAACCAGGGGGACAGCAAATAATCAATCAAACTCAAACCAACACAATGAGTGGAAATACTATCACTGGCAATGTAAACTTCTCCCCAGTTCAGCAAGGTTAAGGATACCAGGAGCATGAGCGAGTTACTCCCAAATCAAACATCTCAAGAACAAGAAAATCTCTTAAAGGATACTAGTGTTGGGGGCGATTTGACTTACGCTCCTGTACAGATAATTAACTACTACTATCGGGAAGAAGCAAGATTAGTTGCTTCTGATTCTACAGACGTAGCTAATGAATATCTTCCTTGTCCTTATCGGGGGTTGTTTCATTTCGGCCCCAATGATGCGGATGTGTTCTTTGGGCGAGAAATATTTATCGAAGAACTTTATACTGCCACTAAAACCCAGAATTTTATTCCTGTGTTGGGTGCATCAGGTAGCGGTAAATCTTCGGTGGTGTTGGCGGGGTTAGTCCCGAAGTTGCAAACAGCCGGACATTGGCAGTTTACTCACTTTCGTCCTGGTGCTGATCCTTTCCATGCACTGGCTGTAGCTTTAGTGCCACTTTATACGTCTAATTTAGATGCAACTGACCAAATTGCCCAAGCCCGCAAGTTAGCCGGTTACTTGCAAGATGGCTCTATGCCGATATCGGACGTTTTTGCTAAAATCCGGCAAAATCACCCTAATGAACGGGTGCTATTAATTGCTGACCAATTTGAAGAAATTTATACTCTCTGTCACCATCAGGAAACTCGCCATAAATTTCTTGACTGTTTATTAGCTAGTTTAGAAACTTTCACGTCTCTATCTGCATCCGCTACGGTGTGGGTAACGACTATGCGGGCAGATTTTTTGGGCAATGCTCTCTCCTATCGTCCTTTTGCGGATGTTTTGCAAAATGCTGACTTAAAACTGGGGCCGATGAATCGGGAGGAATTAACCCAAGTCATTGAAAAACCTGCCGAAAAATTAGGAGTGACATTTGCAAGCGGACTGGTAGAACGCATTTTAGAGGATGTGGAAAACCAACCGGGGAATTTACCTTTACTAGAGTTTGCGTTGACAGAATTGTGGAACAAGCGCACAGGTAAACTATTAACTCACAAAATCTATGAAGAAATTGGTCAAGTGGAAGGTGCGTTAGCTCGTCATGCAGATGAGAAATATGGCAACTTGACAGAAGCCCAGAAAGAAAAAGTCCGGCGGATTTTTATTCAATTGGTGCGTCCGGGTGAGGGAACAGAAGATACCCGCCGCGTGGCGATGAAAGCCGAATTGGGAGAGCAAAGTTGGGATTTGGTCAAACAATTAGCTGATGCTCGGTTGGTGGTGACAAATCGCAATGCTACCAATCAAGAAACAGTAGAAGTAGTCCATGAAGCTTTGATTCGCAATTGGGGAGAATTGCGGGAATGGATGAATAAAGACCGCGTTTTTAGGGCTTGGCAAGAGCGACTGCGTTCAGCCAAGGTACAATGGGAAGCAACGCAGCAAGATTCTGGTTCATTGTTGCGGGGTGCGGCTTTGGCGGAAGCGGAAGAAAGACTGAAAGAACGCCCAGAAGACTTGATTGATGAGCGAGAATTTATTGAACAGAGTATTGCAGAAAGTAATCGCCTCAAACAAGTTGAAGCAGCTCGCAGGAAGCGGGAAATTAGAACTGCTTGGGGAATTGCGGCGGGTTCGTTGGTGGCGGTGTTAATTAGTGGTGGCTTGGGTTTGACGGCATGGAATCAGACGAAGCAGGCGGAACTCAATCTAGCTGAATCTCTTGGTAGAAATTCCTTGTCTCTATTTAATCAAGGAAATGAATTAGACGCTTTTGTCCCAGCAATTAAGGCAGGAAAAATTCTGCAAAGCCAACATACAACTAACTCAGAAGTAATGAATGCGTTGCAGACAGTCCGTTTTCAACGAAGAGAACGCAACCGCTTGCAAGGGAGTAACTCTGTCACTAGCGTGAGCTTCAGCCCCGACGGCAAGACTTTGGCTTCTGGCAGTGCTGACAACACAATCAAACTCTGGAATCTGGCAACAGGAGAAGAAATCCGCACCCTTAGTGGGCATAGTAACTTGGTCTTGAGCGTGAGCTTCAGCCCCGACGGCAAGACTTTGGCTTCTGGCAGTACTGACAAGACAATCAAACTCTGGAATCTGGCAACAGGAGAAGAAATCCGCACCTTGACTGGGCATAGTGGCACTGTGTGGAGTGTGAGTTTCAGCCCCGACGGCAAGACTTTGGCTTCTGGCAGTGATGACAACACAATCAAACTCTGGAATCTGGCAACAGGCAAAGAAATCCGCACCCTTAGTGGGCATAGTAACTTGGTCTATAGCGTGAGCTTCAGCGCCGACGGCAAGACATTGGCTTCTGGCAGTGGTGACAACACAATCAAACTCTGGAATCTGGCAACAGGCAAAGAAATCCGCACCCTCACCGGGCATAGTAACTTTGTCTTGAGCGTGAGCTTCAGCCCCGACGGCAAGACTTTGGCTTCTGGCAGTGCTGACAACACAATCAAACTCTGGAATCTGGCAACAGGCAAAGAAATCCGCACCCTTAGTGGGCATAGCAACTCTGTCAGTAGCGTGAGTTTGAGCGCCGACGGCAAGACATTGGCTTCTGGCAGTTTTGACAACACAATCAAACTCTGGAATCTGGCAACAGGAGAAGAAATCCGCACCCTTAGTGGGCATAGTAACTCTGTCTTTAGCGTGAGCTTCAGCCCCGACGGCAAGACATTGGCTTCTGGCAGTGGTGACAACACAATCAAACTCTGGAATCTGGCAACAGGAGAAGAAATCCGCACCCTTAGTGGGCATAGTAACTCTGTCTTTAGCGTGAGCTTCAGCGCCGACGGCAAGACATTGGCTTCTGGCAGTGGTGACAACACAATCAAACTCTGGAATCTGGCAACAGGAGAAGAAATCCGCACCCTTACCGGGCATAGCAACTCTGTCAGTAGCGTGAGTTTGAGCGCCGACGGCAAGACATTGGCTTCTGGCAGTTATGACAAGACAATCAAACTCTGGAATCTGGCAACAGGAGAAGAAATCCGCACCCTTACCGGGCATAGCAACTCTGTCAGTAGCGTGAGTTTGAGCGCCGACGGCAAGACCTTGGCTTCTGGCAGTTTTGACTATACAGTCAAACTTTGGAATCTTCCAGACTTAGAATCTAAATTAAAATTAGATTCTTTAATACAGGACAATTGCGATTGGGTAAGGGGTTATTTACGGAATAATTATAATCTCAGCGATAGCGACAGGCAATTGTGTGATGGTATTGGTGAGAAGTAGGGGTGTAATACCAATTCGCAATTCGCAATTCGCATTTTCGCACAAAAGCAGATTTTCCCAATATGCGATCGCACAAAATCTGCGCCATGATTAATAAAATATAGGTCAAATTTAAATAGGAGAAGACCAGATGCAATCGGCGTTACGAATTGAAACTCAAGTTTTACCAGGCAACAAAATTGAAATTAATTTGCCTAATGATACCGCCTTAACCTCAGTAGGACAAACCGTTGAGGTGATTGTCTTGTTACCAGAACAGAAGCCTGCACTAAAAAGCCAATCCATTCTGACATTGCTTGAAGAAATCCATACACAACGCCCTGTCGGAAGAAGTGTAGAAGAAATCAATCGAGATATACAGGTAGAGAAAGAGGCATGGGACAACTAACTTTTTCCAATGCTGACCGTATATACATTGATACAGTAACGATTATTTACGCTGTTGAACAGACCCCAACTTATGGAATGTTGCTGAATCCTCTATGGAATAATCTTCAGACAGGAAACCTGGAAGTTTTTACTAGTGAACTGACTTTGATGGAAACCCTAGTCGTACCAATGAGAAATTCAGATACGTTTCTGATTAATGCCTACGAGCGATTGTTGCAATCACCCCAAATACAATTAGTTCCCATTAGTCAAGCCATCTTGAAAGAAGCAGCAAGGCTACGTGCTATTACACCTTCATTGAGAACACCCGATGCCATTCATCTTGCAACAGCTACAGCATTAGACTGTACCCAGTTTCTCACCAATGACCGACAACTAAGAACAGTGTCAAACTTATTCATCGTGATTTTAGATGAAGTGCTGGCATCATAAGATACAGCACCTACGGCTGTTATGAGGTACAGTAGCAGCAACTAGCAAACCAGTTTCTTAAATGTTGAGGATTTATTAAGTCGAGTGCAACTGAGATTAGTTTATCAACCATTTCTGTTGTAGTTGGAGCAAAATTGCGTAAAAAAGAT
>NZ_JACJRY010000059.1:0-32150 GCF_014697485.1 Anabaena sp. FACHB-83
ATAGTGACGCATTTTCAACCTTTCACCTATGTATATACATGGCTGCGGTTTTTTCTAGTTTTTCAACTCAATTTTCTTATCCCGGTTTTCTGTTCCGTTGCTACTCACGCCCCATAACCCAGTAACCGCAATTCCATATCCCAACAACTGATTAGGGTTGTCTGTGGGCAAGTCACGCACCCATTGAATGGCATCACCCTTGTAGGGAATGATACTACCATACAACCCGTAGCGTCGCCATTCTTCCGTCAGAACAAAACGCGGTTGGTTGCAGAAACGTTTATCCAGTGCTACTTGACTTTCTACACCATTAACTGACCTGGGGCAGAACTGAATCTGTGTCAAATCGTAGGGCTGACGTGTTTGCGATGTTGCCAGCCCGATGATTGCGGCTACACCACACACACCAGCCAGCGTTAACTCGAAAACACCTTGTTTCATTCTCGTCCCCTAAAAATAATTGCAATGGAACTAATGAATAAAGCCAACGCGACTGCAATACTTAACCAAGGGTCTGACTGTGGATTCTGTTTCTCAATAGTTTGGATATCTTGGCTAATCTGGGAGACTGTTTCTTTAGTTAAATTCTCAAAATATTGATAGTCTTTGACAGCTAACCAAGTGGTGATACCTGCAAACACCAAGCCACCAGCAGTTTTAAAAAGATTTTGCATATTATCTACCTCTAGTCCATCACTGTTGTAATTAACTCTCAAGCCCGTTAACCCAGCCAGAGAGCCAACACTGCATATAGAAAACGAGAGCGTAATTGCCAGCCACAAGTTAACGCCACCGCCAGTTATTAAGAGATATTTAGCTATAAATAATCCTGTAGAATTTAGCGACCAAGTAACAAAGAATCTCGTCAATTTATCAGTTGTATTGATGACATCCTTACGGTGTTGCTTGCGCGATTGGAGATGTTCTATTAAATCTTTTGGTAACGGCGTATCTGGAGCAATTTCGCTTACTATTTCTTCATTACTATCTTCAATGTCGTATGTCATGTTAACACCAAGATATTTACTTGCCCGACAGTAACTTTATGCGGTGGCTGTCGGGCTTTAACTGTCAGAAGCCTAGTAGAGCATCTTTGATTTTTTGGACAATCGAACGCCCAGCATATTGTTTTTTTGGCTTGAAATCA
The DNA here is from genome assembly GCF_014697485.1 of Anabaena sp. FACHB-83. Lineage (NCBI taxonomy): Bacteria > Bacillati > Cyanobacteriota > Cyanophyceae > Nostocales > Nostocaceae > Anabaena > Anabaena sp. FACHB-83. The sequence continues at coordinate 1,148 of NZ_JACJRY010000059.1, forward strand.
TTACGAGCTTTATCACCCATTTCTAGGTAATACTTGCCCAGTTCCTTATCATGTTGCAGGTCAATTGTTTGCTGTCTAATGTCGGTCTGTAATTCCGTCTGCAACATTTTATATTCACCATCAACTTGCATCATGTGTTTCTCAACCCATGATTTGAGTTTGATGTGGTCTGTTGCTTGTTGATGGCGTAGCGTTTCTTTATCCTGGGATGAAGCGAAATCAAGCTTCATTTCTTCTAGGATATTCGCTAAATGAGTGTCAGCTAAAATTGCTGACTGCACTGCTCTTTCAATCTTCTCACCGCTAACACCAGCCTGTTTATAGATATCGCTCAGGACTAAATTTAAGTCCTCAGTGCCTTTGATAGCAGCTAACATTTGCTCTCTTACTTGTGGGGCGAATTCACTAATCTTTGCCCCGTCATTCCCCATTTGTCCTATCAGCTTAAGGGCTGATTTATCACCTGTTAATGCTCTGACTACTAAGTTAGTAGAGGCGTTAAACTTATTTTTTAACTGACTTTCCAGGTGGCGAGATTTGGAAGTTACCTGATTCTTGAGCTTCATTGAATTTTTTACAGCCATACTCTTTTTCGGGTGTAAATATTTTGTGACAGTGATACTGCATTCGCCTTACATATTGCTCAATGGCTTGTCTTCTTTTGAGATATTGCTGATAGTTGTGATGCTCTCTGATTGGCAGGTATACCCAGTAATGTAAGGGCAAAATCATAGCAGCAAGCACACCCAAACTAACAGCAATTCTCTTGAAGTAATTCATTCTTGACCAACGAATTACCAAGCACTCAAGCAGTGTTAATTCATCACTATTGAGCCGCGTTGAGTCTGGTGAGTATCCCGGAAAGTTGGCTTTTAGTTTGATTACGGCTATTCTCCAAAGCCGCACTAATGCCCGTTAAGCCACGAGATAGCTTGTCTCTGCTTTGTTCATGGCGATTAACTACTCGCTCTTTTACTCTGGTCAACGTCTGGTCAATCTTTGCGTCAACTTGATTGGCTGAAAAGTCAGCATAAGCCAGTAGTGCTGTTTCTACCTGTTCGAGAATTTCGTCAAAGGTGCTGGCTGAGGTGTCAACGCTATCGGCTATGTCATTGATTTGTTGCTCTGAAAGTATTACACCCATTTGTGAGGCTTTATTCGTGATCATCTCGCCTACATCTTGAGGGGCCACTGCAAGTGTCCCTGTTTCAATTTCAGTCTCGGCCTCTACTTGGGGTAGAAATTTTTCTTCAACTCTTTCATCAGTTACAGATAATTGGCTTGTCGCCCCTTGAAGTTTGAGATAGTCAACAGCTTGGCTCAATTGTTCTTTGGTGGGATTGTTGAGGTCATCGCACTCAACAGCGAGGGCGGCTTGAGTGTAATCGTCCTTGGTAAATCCTTGATAACCCTGTTTGTACAAACGAGCGCGGACGTTATTAGTAAATTTGTCAGACATGGTAATTAATCCTTATTTGGCTAGTGTCAAAACTTTTGGTTCAGCAGATTTCACTGGTTGCGAACGCTTATTGATTGCCCATTTAGCAGCAACAAACGCGACAAGAGCTAAATCTTTGCTGTGATAAGTATTAAGGGCGTTAAAAGATAGTCCGGCTTGACTAAACCAGTAGTAACGAGTGCTGCGCGGTACATCGTCAAGGTTGATTTTTAAATAGTCTGCAAGCACTCTCAGGAATTGCTGACCTGTGTATTGAACCAACTGTGCATCATAGAAGTGTTTAAAGGCTTGCCAGCGAGAATTAAAATCAGAGGTTCTAAAAGAAAAGGCTGGACACTTGCGCTTCATTCCTGCATAGGTTTCAACAATATTTTTAGCTTGTAAAGATTCAATTTCCAGCGAGAAATATTGTTTTAAGGATGCAACTATGCGATACCAAGTGATATCTGAAATGTCTTTTTCTGTGATGAGTTCGTAAGTCTGTTTGAGATGGCGATACTTAGTTAGATATTGTTTTGTAGCCACATTGATTCTGTTTGATTACTTAAGTGTGTATAGAATTGACAGACTATCCGGAAATTCAGGTTATTTGACAGACTAAATTAGATAGAAACAGTTATCTGATACGCTAAATTAGCTAGACACTATCAATAACCTTGGATTTTTGACGTTAGACAAATGTTTTAGCCTTGACTTGAAAGGCTATAACCACGTAATAACAGAGCTTGTCAGCTTTCCAGACATACTGACACTTTTTGATTTACCCCTGTGTATACGCCCCTAAATCGCCTATTTGATGCAGTCATAGCACTGCGTTAGAAAATATTTGTTACTCTGATTTAGAACAAACTCAACTGTATTGAGTTGTTATTCATCTCTGCTGTGTGCTGTCTATATAGACTGGGAATTTCGTAACAACGTCTTAGCACCTTGTCACGATTGAGCTTTAAGTCAACCCTTTTAGATTGATGCGGTAAAGGACGGAAATAATATTGTGTATGTTGGATACTGTCACTACAGCTTAAATATCTGTACAGCGTTCCATCAATCCAGTAAGTCTTGCTCATTGTCAATAGCGTGACACATCTTACTAGCTCTTTATCAATCATTTTTCTTATCCATTATTGGTTTTTGTTCTAAATACTTTAGCCACTCAGAATCAGTAAAATTTGAGGGCTTGTAATCACAGAGTTGGTGTTCATTAAGTAGTTCGCCTATTGCTTGAATTGCATCACTAAGCGTTACGTCTGGATAGTATTTTAGCTGCCTAAATTCTTCTGAATCTCGAATTTCTCTAAGCCAGCATTCTGTAGTTTGTAAACGCCTAATCTGATTAGATGTCAGCATTATTTCTCCTTTGTTTGGTAGCTCACGGATTGCTTCTAAATTGCTTAAATTGATGTACATGAATCCTCTTTGATGATGCAGACACGCACAATTACCGCGACCGCAGATATAGAGCGGACGCAATGCAAATAACCTGCGTTCGTAGCTAAATAATCATGTTTGTCTGAGTTATTGACGTATCGATAACCCAAGCACTATGATACTAGTACAGGATATCTGGTAATGTCAAGACGAGTGACCATATAAAGCTGGCCGACAATTGCAAGCTTAACTGGCATAGTGTTAAATGGGAGTCTGATAATACCAGACAGGTTGCCATGCCAGTTCGTAACATTGTGAGGAGGTTTATTGAAGAAAAGCTCAAAATCACGCGCTATCAATTTATGAAAGAGACTGGACTATCAAAAACCACAGTGTACGCGCTGTGCGACAATCCTGAGCAAATACCCAATGGAATAGCACTGAACAAAATCTGTGACTGTTATAAAGTCCAGCCCTGTGAGTTATTGGAATGGAGCGAGGATTAAGCGATCGCTCACAACAAAATAAGGAGATAATTTGACCAAAGAAGAACAGCCAAGCGAAGAGATAAAGCGATCTAAAGGCAAATTTGACCCCTTAAAAGAAACTAGGCAATGGTCAGCCGCAGTATCCGAGGAACGCTGTAAAAGAATAGCCAGGAACATAGGTAAGCGATTGGTCGAAATCATCGACACAGAAGACGAACCTCTACCAATTATTTGTATTTTTGAGGATTATCCAGATGACTGAGACAGCAACCCAAATACCATTAACCGCACTACTTCCTATGCTGGCAGCTATCAGCGAACGGGACTATCCACGTTTTAAAGAGCTTGAGATTAATTTTGCTTCTACTTACGGTGTAGAAGTGTGGGAGGATGTGTTTAATTTTCGTCTCAAGCCAGTACTCGACAAGGATTCTGATCGTTGGTTGTTAATTCAAAAATGTAGCAAGGGCTTCACAGTAAAAGATGTAGCGTAAAAGTTGCAATGCCAGTATTACCGTTAAAAAATTCAGTACACCAAAAATTTTGGCGATCGCTCAGTGAGGAATAGCTAATCGATGAGTAAGGATGAAAAATATAAAACTTTACAAAAAAGATGTTCGTAGCAGTCGGACAAAAACTGCTACGAACATCCTAACAATAACTATGACTGACCTATTAGAGTTAAATTTCCAGGAAAAAATGTCTGTCTGACTGAAATAGCATCCTACCCAGGATAGGTAACAACTAACGAAATCAGCTTGTTTTTATACGGTCAAGGGGCTTTTCATGCTACTCTAGCGAAAGTAAGTCTGCAAAGCAGACTAAGATAAGTCGATTTACAAAGGAGGCGAAAACGACAAGAGCAGTATATTCAGATATTCAAAATAGGTGTGAGTCGTTGTAGAACATTTTTGGCTTTGTTAAGACTTGGCGGTCGAGCAACCAAATTGTTCCAAACTAACGAGGACTCACCACTCGTACCTTTCCTGTTGCCAATATTAGCACACAGGGCGGGACATTTTATGCCTTTTTTTGGACAAAAAGTAAAAAAGGCATCTAGCACTACAATTTATCCCGACTCTGAATTAATGCGGAGTATTGGCAAGAGTTATTAAGCCAAAAATAATTGAGGGACAAATTTAACGGCTAGATGCCTCATATATGAGGATAAAGTTGTGATATATTCGCTTTTTCGGTTAAAAGCTGCATTTTCTACCCTTGAGCTAACGTCTAGGGCTGATTTCTATTGTCTTTACTACCTAAAAGCTGCCCCAAGCATTAAACCGATAGCTTAGTCAACTAAGGATAGTAAGTCACAAGAAATCGGTTAGCTGCCCACACGCCAGACATAAGGTTAGCAATTAGGCAACCAACCTAAATAAAAATATGCAATTTCAGTTTAACAATGTCTGGGTCGTAATTGAGGCAAAGTTAGCACAGCTTTATCAGGTGACATCAACCAAAAAACTAACCATGAGAGTTTTAAGTAAAGATTTTAGTCCTTCTAATGGGACAACTGTTTAAGAGCAAACTTGACTTCTCTTGTTTTGAATAGTTGGTGACATTTAATACTAATAAAGCTAGTGAATGCCTTTAACAGTGGGTAGCTCCGATGAATCCAATCATCATCGGAGAAAGAAATGAGACTAGCGAATGTAAAAAAAATAGCAAAACAGATACCCCAGCCACAGCCATTAGACCCAATAGGGCAGAGGTTTCTATCACACTTCAATCACGGATGGGGATTCATCTTTGCCCCCACCCCAAAAGTTGGAGAACGACCACATTGGCAAACAGAAAACCGCTATCCCCTACAGCCGAGAAACTTGTGGCAGCAATACCTTGACCAAAGCGTATTGCTAGGACTGCGGTTTGATAAACAAACCAGCTACTTATTAATAGACATCGACCGCAAAAGCAAACTACACCCCGCCAACAACCTATTAAAATACAAGCAACTACTAGGCAGCCTAGAAGAAATCGGCCTATGCCGACCAGTCCCCATACAATCAAGTGAAAGTGGCGGACTGCACATATATTATTTCTTTGAAGAAAAACAACCCTCATTTCTCCTAGCCTGCACCCTCAAGCAAACCCTAGAAGCAGCAGGATTTAAAATCAAAGGAGGAGAACTAGAAATCTTCCCCAACTGCAAAGTATACAGTCAAGGCAGACCCAGCAGCTTCAACGCCCATCGCCTACCCTTACAAGCAGGGTCATACATACTAGATGACATCTTAGAACCTTGGTCAGACGACGTAGAAGACCTAATGGATGCCGCCGACTGGTCAGCAGCAGGACAAGACTACTCAGCATTAACAGAAGCCATCGCCCTAGCCAAATTTCAAAAAGTCATCAGATTTCCCTACCGTCAGCGCAGCGCCATCGACCAATGGAGACATGACCTAGAAGAAAGAATCAGTGAAGGGTGGACAGGACACGGGCAGACCAACGACCTTCTCAAAGACATTGGCTGTTACGGCGTAGTCTTTCGCCAATTAAGCGGACAAGCCCTAGTAGACTACATCATCATCACAGCCTGCCAGTCACCAGGATATCTAGAATGGTGTCACCACCAACATGAAATCGAACAACGAGCTAGAGAATGGGCAAGATGCTGTGAAGGATTTTACACCCCCTACCCAGGCTCCCCCCAACGGGTAAACAGCTATAAAGAACAATTTGGCACAGTAGATGATAACAAAATCATCTCCCTACACCCCAACGAACAAAGGCAGCAACAGACAATAGAGCGAATTCGTTCCATTGTGCTACAGTTACAAGCCACAGAACAATTACCCGAAAGAACAAGCGATCGCGCAATGGCAATCATAGCAGCATCCAAAGCCCAGTATGGCAAAGGAGTAAGCCAGACAACCCTGCACAAGCCAATTTACCTACCCCTATGGCATCCCGACCACCAAGAAAAACCAAAAACAAAACAGCCTGTAAACGATTGCCCAGAGAGCGACACAGCGAATTTAACAGCAGAAAAATACCCCCAACTGCCAGACCCTTGGTTAGAAGAACTTAACCCGGAAATCCAGACAGCACAAACAACACAGCCACAAGCAGCCCTAATTTACACACCCCCCCAATACATGAAGGTTCTGTACTTAAGTTCAGCAAAAGCGTTGCCACCAGCAACGCCAATAGCTGAACTTAATCAAGCAGATAAATCATTAGTCATTTCTAATTCTTTGATCAGCTGTAATTCTTCAGATTGTTCAAAAGTCTTAAATGTGATTAATCATAAGCAAATCCAATGTCTAGTTCTGCCCAGCGTCGTCAAAAATGACAATAAGCAAGACTTATCAAACACAGAAAACCTTTCTCAAACAGACATTGCAGATGTAGTACAAGGGATTGATAGCAGATTTGATAACAATTTGGCGATCGCTACGCCAGCTAAAAGCATTGTTTCACCTGATGACTTTACCCTAACCACTGAAGCGTCTGTACCAGTAGAGCTACTAGCTTCTACACCGTTAAATACTGGATGTGAAGATTTACTGCCAGCCCCGGTGATAGAACCATTCGACTCACCCCAAGTAGAAACGTTCACTCCAGAAGACTATCGTCAAAGCATTCGGCTAAAACTACAGGCAAGTACTCAAGCACGGCACTGGGTGAAAGTATACTGCACCACAGAAAACTTGTGCTTACAGCCCCAGGAGCGAATCAAGCTGGAACAGCTGGCCCAACGGCTGCTAATGTTAGAGTCCCAGTCGTTGATTTTACAACAGGAAGCCCAGCAATGGCTGGCGGCTAACCCAGAGGTTTTAGAAATGGCACAACGATTAAAACAAAGTAAACATGATCAAGACACAGCCAAACTTTGATAAATTAGTTTTTTACCTAAAAAATACATCTATCCGTAAAAAGACAACAAAAACCCCACAAATAAGTGGGGAAATCAGAACCAGGAATATAGTGCAAATGTACTATAAAAGGAAAAACAAAGCAAGCTTTCATACAGAGACTTTTTTCTCTAAAGGTAGTTTTACTGAAAGCTTTACCCAAAAGTCGGCTGATGAAATATAGATTAAGCAATGCGGGTGATGCTTTTTCTTAATTGCAACGTCAAATCCAGACAGAGAGAGCCTTTTGAGAGCCAATGTGTCGTATCGCTGTTGCCCGGTCGCGGCTAGTAAGTGCGATCGCGTGGGGGGCATGAATGAAGTGAGAAGAGTTTGAGCTATTAATTACACGTTTTGGCTCAAAGGTGTAATACTGCATCACTGGCTTGTTTATAATTTTTAACAAGAGTGGCGTTAAGCGTAATTATCGCACAAGGATTTCAGATTTTCATGGATAATAGCTCTTTACGAACAAACTCTCTATATAGGAAGAGAAATTATAAACTCTGTCCCCTCACCCAGAACAGAATTAACTGTGATTTGACCACCGTGTTTTTCTTCGACTATTTGACGAACGATCGCTAATCCTAATCCCGTACCTTTACCTACAGCTTTGGTAGTAAATAAATGGTCAAAAATCTTTTGTTGTGTCTCTACACTCATCCCTTTACCATTATCAGCAATGGAGATTTTCACGGATTTATCTACTATTGATGTGGTAATTGTAATAGAGTTAGGATGAGCTTGAATTGACTCAAAATTACGTCCGTGAGTCGATTCATCTAATGCGTCAATAGCATTGGCAAGAATATTCATAAATACCTGATTTAATTGCCCAGGAAAACATTCAATTTGGGGTAAATTACCGTAGTTCGTGATTACCTCAATCGCCGGACGTTGTTCGTTGGCTTTGAGACGATGTTTGAGAATTAAGATGGTACTATCAATGCCTTCATGAAGATTAAATGGGACTTTGTAATCTCTGTCAGCACGGGAGAAAGTGCGTAAAGAAGTGCTGATATTTTTTAATCTGTCACAAGCCATGACCATTGCATTCATCATCTTCGGCAAGTCTTCTAAGCTATAATCTAAGTCAATTTCTGACTCGTGGTCTTGAATTTCATCACTCTTGTCTGGAAAAGTTTCTCGATACAATTTGATGTGTTCACTCAAATCGGCGATTGTTGGTTTAGCTTGTTTGAGAGTTGCCGCAATAAATCCTAAAGGATTATTCATTTCGTGAGCGACACCAGCAACTAAGTTACCCAAAGCGGACATCTTTTCACTTTGAACTATCTGCAATTGGGCATTTTGCAAATCAGTGAATGCTTGCTCTAACTTTTGGGCATATTCTTGAGCAGATTCATAAAGTCGGGCATTTTCTAGAGAGATGGCAGCTTGAGCGCAAATGAGATTGAGTATTTCGATGCGATCGCTCGTAAAAGCTCCCTTTGTTAAGTTATTTTCTAGATATAAAATCCCCATCAACTTACCTTGATGTAAAATCGGGCTGCACAAAATACTTTTCGGCTGTTGATGGATAATGTACGGGTCGTTGGCTAAGGTAGTATCTGCGGTTGCATCTAATAAGACAACAGTTTGTTGACTGTGCTTGACTTTGTAAATCAGCTTATGGGGAATATCCTGACTGTCTTCAACCTGAAGGTTCTGCAATACTACTGGGTTTGTTCCCTGGGTAATTGAGCCTTTAATTATCAGACGATCATCTCGCAACAACATTAACACGCACTTATCAGCCCCAGCATTTTCAATGATGATGGAAAGTAACGATAAAAGTAGTTTGTCTAGTTCGATTGCACCGGAGATAGCCTGAGATGCTTTGAGAATAGCTTTTAAATCTAGAGTATCTGAGACACTGCTGCTAGAACTTGAAGAACTAGTAGATGTGACAGTTCCCAAGCTGATGATAGTTTCATTAGTAGAAACAACCGAACGGCTTGGCTTTAATATTGGCGCAAGCAATTGGGGATAGCGGTGTTCTAAGTCGGCGACTTTGGCTTTTGCTCCCCAATGGGCATAGCAATAATATGCTTCTTGCATATAGCTGGCGGCGACTTTCTCTTTGCCCCAACCAAGGTAAAATTTGGCTGCAAGTTCATTTGCTAAGGCTTCTTCTTGGATATAGTCATTTTCTTTTGCACCTGCGATGGCGCGATCGTAATAATCTCCGGCTGCGTAATTTTCCCCTAGTACTCGATATTTTTCCGCTTCTACTAGGTCGTATTTATGTTGAAAGTTCATTGGTGCGGAAACTGCACGATGGTGGAGTATGGCTTGATTTTGAGAAACCCGCTCCAGCAGTTCGGTTTTGTCTGTGGCTGCGGCATGGGTAGCCAGTACTGTTAGGGAATCGTAAAAGTAAAAAACCAATTCGCTCATTTCGCCTGCCACAACTGCTAGGGTTTGACGCGCTTCTATGGCATCTTGAATTGCCTGGGGGTACTGATTGAGGAGATAGGAAGTAGTCAGCCTATAGACCCAATAATAATGCAATCCAATTAAATCATTAGTAGCAGTAAGTGTAGCCTGTATTTGCTCGGTTTTATTTGTCAAAGTTGACTGGTTTTGACTATTTTGCAGCCGCTCAACTGCTTGTAAAATAATCTGAGAGTAATTTAAACAAGTTTTGAGATTGAGCTTGGATAGAGTATTTAAATAAGGTTCTGCTTCTGTCACCAAAGTATTTAAATCCTGACCAAGGATATAAACGCACTGACACAAATGCTGGACGGTATGGCCTGCATACTCTATATCGCCGACTTCCTGGGCTGTCTGGAAACTTTCATAGTATAAAGCTAAACTGGTGCGAAAATGAGATTTATAATGAATAAAAAACAGACCTAAGATCAGATTAACTCTTGGCAACATAAAACGTGCATTGAGTTTTACCACTAGTTGTGATGACATCTGAGCAAAGTCATAAGCTGTATCCAAATCCCCTAATATACTGCTCAATAAGACTGCATAGGTACTGTAACCATAACCTGATAGGGGGTGATTTCCTTTTTGAATCGACAATCTAACTTGAGTCAGAACGAGCAATGGAAATAGTGGGGAAGCACAAAGGTAGGCTGCTGCAATAACACTAGAAAGTAACTGCATAATTGCCACTGCTTCTGGTTCTGTCATCATCGGCAAATCAAGTAAATCTTCGGCAGTTCTACCATTAAGCAATTCCTTTACCTTTTCTAAAGCGCCAGCGATATCTGCGGGTGTTGGTTGCTCTGGAAAATAGGTGTAAAACTCGGCTAAAGCATTCCTGGCGAGCGCGATTGCTTCTTGAAATCTCCCCTGGTTTGTATAGGCTTGAATCTGAATTTCGTAGGCTTTGACGTAATCTATCGCTGGGAGCTTTGCCGCTAAAATTGCCTTTACTCCCTGCTCCATTTGCTCGTAATTACCGCACAAATACGACGCTTCTGCTGCTCCTGACTGCAATTCTAACATCAGGCTGGTTTGGGTCTGCCAAGCACCATCAGACAGTAAATTTATCCCTGTAGTGAAATATTTGAAAGCTGGTTCGTAAGCATTCGAGGCTTTAGCTTTGCGTCCAGCAATTAAATTCAGTTCGACAAGATTATCCTTTTCTGATTTGTCAAGTTGATCGAGGATAATGGCGCTCGCACTGTTCCAATGATTGACAATCTCGAAAATCTTATCTTCTAGTTCGCTGTCTGGGATACTTTGTCGCAGCAACCGAGCAATCGCCAAATGGGTTACTTGTTTTTGGTCTTCAGGAATCAAAGAATAGGCAGCTTGTTGTACCCGATCATGCAAAAATCTATACTTGGCTATTTGCTCGCTAGTACTTTTATTTTCTAGCCTCAATTTATCGTTATCTTCGCCTTGATAAAACTTATAAATATCACTTTGGGGTAAAATCAAATCTGCCTGTAAAGCAGCCCATAAATCAGTTGCGACTTCCACTTCAGATAATTGACAAACAATCGCTAATGTTGGCAAGTCAAATTGGTTACCAATACAAGCAGCTAGTTTCAATACCGATTGGGTTGATTCTGGTAATCTTTGCAATTGAAATACTATAAACTCAACCACATCATCGGTGAGTGTTTGCTGATTGATCTGAGAAATATCGAATTGCCAACATCCTTCTGATAAATTAAATTTAATGAATTTATCTTGATGTAACGACGTAAGAAATCTTGTGGCAAATAAAGGATTTCCCTGAGTTTTACGATAAATCAATTGCGACAAAGAAAAGGCTAAATCCTCTTTGCACTTCAATGTATCGGCGATCAGTTGATTTAATTTGACTTGACTCAGAGGAGCGAGAGTAATTGTATTGACAACCGCCTCAGCTTTACTAATTTCCTTTAAGCTCATCATCAAAGGATGAGCGGGCGATACTTCGTTATCTCGATAAGCTCCAATTAATAGTAAATATCCCTGGTTTCCATTTACCATTAATAATTGAATCAGATTCAAGGAAGCAGAATCAGCCCATTGTAAATCATCTAAGAAAATTACTAATGGATGTTCTTTCTGTGTCAAAACTTGAGTGAATTTTTGAAAGAGGAAATTAAAACGATTTTGGGCTGCAATTCCTGATAATTCTGTGGCTGATGGTTGAGTGCCAATAATTGTTTCTAATTCAGGTATAACGTCAATAATGACTTGTCCATCTTTACCAACAGCTTCTAATATTTTGTGTTTCCATTTCTGGATTTGTCCATCACTTTCACTCAACAACTGCCCCATTAAATCTCTGAAAGATTGCACAAAAGCACTAAAGGGAATATTCCGTTGAAATTGGTCATATTTACCTTTGATGAAATAACCACGTTGTCTGACAATTGGTTTATGCACTTCGTTAACAACTGCTGTTTTACCAATTCCAGAAAAACCAGCTACCAGGATCATTTCTGTTGCACCCTGGCTGACTCTATCAAATGTTGCTAGTAGGGTTTTTACTTCTGTTTCTCTACCATAAAGTTTATCGGGGATGATGAAGCGATCGCACACATCCCGACTAGCAATATCAAAACTTTGAATCTCACCAGTTTCTTTTAGCTGAATTAAACATTTTTCTAAATCAACTTTCAATCCTAATGCACTTTGATACCTATCTTCGGCATTTTTTGCCATCAATTTACTGACGATTTTTGAGATAACCAAGGGGATATCTGGATTAATTTCATCTATTAATGGTGCGGTTTTGGCAATATGAGAATGTACTAATTCCATCGCATCCTGAGATGCAAAGGGTAACTCACCTGTGAGTAATTCGTAGAAAGTTACACCTAAAGAATAAAAATCTGTGCGATAATCAATCCCGCGATTCATTCTTCCTGTTTGTTCGGGAGAAACATAAGCAAGGGTTCCTTCTAATACTTTGGGATTAACTAGGGTTTGGGTTTCTCTGGGCAATAATGATGCAATACTAAAGTCAATTAATTTAATTTGTTTGGTTTCGGGATTAATTAAAATATTGCTGGGTTTGATATCTTTATGAATAATGCGCTCATGATAGAGTAGATTTAGGATGTCGCACAAAGTGATCGCGATTAATAAGAATTCTTCTAAAGATTGTTGAGTTTCTCTAGTTCCCCACTTTTTAAGAGAAATCCCCCCAAAGTCTTCCATAACTAGTGCATAACCATTTTGACAAGGTTCTAGACTGTAGGTTTGGACTATTAGGGGGGAGTTGAGATTTTTAGCAATTGTGTACTGGTTGCGAAACAACAACAGTTCGTTAAAGCTGGGATAGGGATTTTTGAGTAATTTAACGACTACTGGTTGTTGATCAACTTCTCGATAACCTCGATAAACCAGTGTGCGGGAGCCATTATAGAGTTCTTCGCTGATGCTATATCCGGGAATATTCTCAACAAGAGTGCTAGTCATAACCTAAATCTTAAAAATGTTTAGATTTAGTATTCCCATCGGATTAACTGAATTCTCTAGATTAATGTAAGAATTTATACTGACATCGCAGGTTTTGCAGTATTACACGAAAGGGCTATTTCGTGGAATGCAGACATAATTTTTGAAATCGCATTTTCAGCACAATTGTTTACCGCCGTCGCTGATTAGGATCAGTCCCCAAACGTCTCTCAACCCGTTGCAGCTTAGTATTAGTCCAACCAGTCTGCTCCAAAATCTGCTCTAGAGACTGGGTAGCCTCATAAGGCAGACTCAGAGGAAAAAGATGTGAATAAAACGTAAACAGAATAAAAAATGTAATCGGAGAAAAAAGCCAGATAACAAAAGCTCTACACCAATCTTTAACGTCTGAATCCACCGCGCCTTTTTGGTTCATGAGAGAAATCATCGCCTTGACTTCTTTCAACTCTTCTCGCAACGGTGCGATTAACTTCTCGGTTGGGGTTGGCGAGGGATTGCTCAAGTTGCCGTAGAGTTTGATTAAGTTCTGTAATAACTCCAGTTGTTGCTGCGACGTTAGATTTAATGCGCTCAAGGCTATCCCTAGCTGATTGCAACTCGTCGCTAAATTTTTGATATTCTCCGTGTGGTCGGCCTCCGCCTTCAATTGCTCCGCCGTCAGTTGAGTCCATTCGTTCAATTCCGCCTGTAGATTTTCAAACAATAACCTCCAATCATTTGGAGCAGTTTCCGTCAGCTGTGCCAAATAACCGATGTACTGCACCAAGCGAAAAGCTGGGTCATCCTGTTTCATCCCAGAATCAAGCGCAAACCGCAGCACTTTCGCTTGAAATTCTGGTGGCTTTTCGGCCAACAATCTATCTAAATGAGATACCGCACCATTGCCTTTACCATTTGCGCTCGCCATTACTCTAACCCTAATTGCACAGCAGCCTTAGCAAACTCAGACTCAACCGTATCAATCCAGCCGTAAATTCTTGACTGATTACTCAAACTGAAATCCTCATGTTCCAAAGCCTCCCTGAACGTCAAATCTTTCGAGTCAATCAAATCAAAAATATCGTCATATAACTCAGGCAATAACAGTTCAACAGCCCCCAAAGCTTCCACCGACTGTTTCACCTTAGAATTGTTGTAACGAGTAAACTTGTGTTCCTCACCCCAGTAAAGATTTTTCACAACCACATAATCAACACGGTCGCCACAGAAATCTACCAGACGTTTTAACTGTAAAACGCTGTCCTTCACCCGACCCAAAACCGACACCATAGTGATGCGATAACCCAAACGCTGGGCATTTTGAAACAGAAAAATATCCTTCGCCACCGACTCAAAATATTCAGCAGCCCCAGCCGGCAGATCCACCAGAGAAACTTGAGGAGAAAACCGCTTCAAATCATCCTGCAAAGCATCAGCACCACCACGCTGATTAAGTTTCAATCCTGACACCCCAGGAGCCACCTTATTATAGTGACGATAAAGCTGAGGATTCGACTGGTCACACTCGTAAGCAATACAGTTGATATTTCTGTGGCGATAAATATCCAAGAGAATTCGAGCGACCACACTTTTACCAGTCCCGCCCTTATCACCAGTCACCAAAACTAAACGCCCAACAGTTTTTGGCTGATTACTAGGTATTTGAGCAGCCGAATCAGCCGATGATTTAGATTGAACAGCCATTTACAAATCCTCATCTGAAATCAATTGAGGCACAAAAGCCGGACGAGAGAAACTAGGATACTCACTCGCCTGAGTTTCATCAGAATTTTTAGTAGTGGTAGTAGAAGAAGAACTTTCTAAAACAGACTTGACCGACTTTGAGGATGACTTCTGGCGTTTTCGAGACTGACCATTCCCAGAAGAACTATCAGAATTTTCTACCTTAACAGCATCATCCATAGATAAAATTGATGATGAACTTTTAGCAGATGAACTCTTGCGAGTAGAGCGGCGAATCTCCCCTAGTAAATAGCGAATGCGTTCAGCACCAATATTGATATCTAAACCTGCCAAAGTTTTCGAGACATCCTCGTAGGAGTAACCAAGACGTAGCACCCGCTCAATTTGACGGCGCATTTTTCTAATTGCCGAGCGTGCCGGGATATCATCTAATTCCTTACCACCCAAAGCCCGGAGAGCATCAATAGCTTCAGGAATTTTAGATTTAGGAACCTTATCTTTAGTCACTGAAGTAAAAGTAGACTTTTGATATGTTTAAAACTTAATAATCAAAGCACACATCTATCTAAAGATAGGTCAAGCTACTTGCTACATAAAGCTTAAAAAAAATAGTAATACTTATTAACGTAAATAACCTAAATACAAAAACTAGAGACGTGCAATAATAACTCACGAAGAGTTAACAAGTAAAAACAAAAAAACTTCAAAAACCTTTTACTACCAAAAAACTCCACTGTTCCAGAAATAATTCAAAAACTTCCAGTCAGTCTGTAGCACAATATCACTCGTTTTCCCACTAGTCCGCGTTTGCCGAGTTCTCTGGTACACCCTCCTCACCGCAGGTGAGGAGCAAGCCATGCCTAAAGCTGCGCTTTGTCTCGCTGCGCTCGACACGGCAGGCTTGCCAAAGGGGACGCAACCCCTTTGGAAACCCCGCGCCAAAATTGCACATTGTCTAATTCGAGATTATGACCAAGCGTTCTTCGTCGTCACTCATTCGCACCAAAAGACTGCAAGCGCGGTTCAGCCCAATTGAATATGAGATGGTTCGGTCAAAAGCAGAAGATACAGGAATGAGCTTGGCAGAATTGACAAGACGTTGTGTGTTACTGCGACCAATCCCACCACCACCGCCGCGACTGAGCAGAGTTACAGTATCCACTTACTTGGAACTTTCCCGCATCGGCAACAACATCAATCAACTGGCCAAAGCCGCCAACACTGCCATCAAAATGCAGATGCCACCGCCAGCAGATCCAGAACTATTACAAGAACTACTAGAACTGCTACGACACTGCCAACGAGAAATCGCCAAAACCTTCATTGAAGAAGAGGATGAGGAAACAGATGATTGGCAACCAGACTAAGGGGCGGGGTTTTCGCGGACTGCTCAATTATCTCCAATCTCAAGAAGGAGCAAAACTTATTGGTGGCAACATGGGCGGCAGCAACCCCCGCGCCCTAGCTGTTGAATTCAAAATCTCGCGTCAATTAAACCTTGAAGCCGACCGAGTAGTGTACCACGCATCATTGTCACTACCAGAGAACGAGCGGTTAGACGACGCAACCTGGAACGAAATCGCCCACCGCTACCTTGAAGAAATGGGCTTTGACAGTAACCAGTACGTAGTCTACAGACACAGCAACACCCAGCACGACCACATTCATATCTGCGCTAGTCGCATTCGTTTGGACAACGGCAAGATTGTACATGACAGTTGGGATTATAAACGCAGCGAAAGTATTATCCGGCAGCTAGAACGAGATTACGCCTTACAACAAACTCACAGCAGTCACGAGAAATTAACCCGCAACCCAAGCATTGGGCAACAAAGACGGCTAGAGCGAGAACAGCGAGAATATACCAACGGCGATCGCTCAACCCCTCAAGAACGGCCAGTCAAACAACAGCTTCAAGAACTCATCGACCGCACCACCGCAGACAAACCGACAATGCCCCAACTAATCGAACGACTGCAAATAGAAGGTGTAAAAGTTCGTCACGGTCGAACACGCAACGGTAAGAGTAAGGGTATCAGCTATTCCTGGAAGGGCCAGCAATTTAGCGGCACAAATCTGGGGGCAGCATATACATGGCCAGGACTGCAAAAACATAAAGGAGTTAGCTACCAACCACAACGCGACGACCCACAGATTACTGCACTGCTGTTAAATCCAGCCAAGCCCATAGGAATTGAGCCGCAGACGTTGGTTAATAAATCACCCCAAACTGACCAACCAACACATTCGCTAAACTCACGCTCTGGAGCCGAAAACATTCAGCTTGAACGTATTCAAATTGTCGCACCTATTCTGACAGACATCCTGAAGCTAAGTCAAAAAACTCGATTTGTTGGTAATCAACACACTATTTATTTAGAAAATCAGCAATTGGTTTTAGTAAATAACAGTTCTCGAAAAGAGTTAATGAGAGCGAAATATATTGAATCTACATCAAAATGGGAACCAGTTGAACCCAGCCATTTAACACCTGAGCTTGTGCAGCACTTTCAAAAATTTATTCCAGTTATTGAGTCAGGATTAGGTGCTGCTGAACAAGAAAAGAAAGCAACATCTCAACATCGTTATCCAAGACTGAGACGTTAGAACTAAGAAAGTAACAAGTAAATTGACTAGTTATTATCACATTTGAACCAAAAAACTGGCCAAACAAGATTGCGTACTGTGCGAGAGTTGTAACCAGAAATTTTTGAAGTAGAAATTAGGGTGATGAATTAGGTTTTTGGGGTCAAAATCCTTGTATTTACCTTTGGTTTACCTTATAAATGCCATTGAAATGCCATTGCGTTACCTTATTTTTGGCAGAATAAGTAAATTTTGAAAAAATCCGATTTGAGGCAGCAGTAAATCCTTATTTCTACCATTGGTATGCCATTGAAATGCCATTGGTTTACCTTATTTTTGCCTTTTTTAGAAAATCCTTGTAAATACCTTATAAATTCCTTTGGGGTTGAATAATAGTTAGGATGCGAAGTTTATCTGAAACCAAAAAAAGTTAGCATCAGTTCGTCTAAGATGTCTGTCGATAAAAAAGAACTGGTACGCCACGTCCAAGAACGGTTGAGTAAACAAAATGGAACAGTTGAAGATGATATTTCTGCCGTGCAGTCAAGTTGTGGCCAACATCAAGCCTGATAAAATTCAGTAGCGAAAAATTTGAGTTTTAGATGAGTCAGGGGCGAGGTATGCAAGCAAAAAGCGAAGTCACAATCAAATTTAGCGGTGAATTACCAACAGCCACACCGGCAGCTAACAAGAAAGTTGAAGTCTCACTGACTGACCAAAACGGCATAGTCTTCACCGCTTTGATTAATGCAAAAAGCTGGCGCAAGGCTGAAGCTAATGCCTTGGAGTTTGGGGATTGGGCAGGGGCTATATCGGGCAAGCTAGGCCAACGAACAGATAATGGTTTTGAAATTGTTGATGCTGGAATTCAGCTTTTTCAGAAGAAGGCGAAGGAGCCTAAACCAGAAGAAGGTGCTGCTATTGCTGAAGCCAGTTAATGGACGTGTCGCCAGCATTCATAAGTACATTTCTACCTCTGCAATGAGAATTGAGCAGAGGTAGAAGCACTTTCGATTGCAGATTCAACTACATCCTAAAGACGTGTAGTAAGACTATATATTGATGGAACGAATAGCTAAATTGAAGCTTATCCCAAACATAGATTTTAATCAATGTACATCAACTAATAATGATGAAATTAATTATAGAAATGGGCAACTTTAAGAAAATTTAGTAAGAAAAAGAATTGATGACTTGTCCAAAAGCTCTGTTGATCTGGGTTTTGACTACCTATTCGTCGCAACTTCCTTGCAAAGTCGTGGCTTAACTTCTCTATTTCTCTGGAATACCTATCCCCGCCTTAACAGCACTCACCCTAGGCGCGACAGAGCAATCTTCTTGCTCTGTCGTAGTTACTTCAAACACTCTTGCATAATTTCCCAATTAATCTCTGATAACTTGGATAGTATTTCCTCATACTCTTTTTTTGCGAAGGTATTGCCAACTTCATTCATATTTTTAGATTTTCGAGGAGAAAACCATGAGTATAAATCCAACTAAAGTCGAACTTTATGAGCAAGGAATTCTCAAATTAGAACTTACTAATTCCGATGCAGGTAGCCTCAATGGTAGAACTGGCCCAAATGGTAAGTATAACGGTCAAGCAACATCAGTAAAAATTATCGGTTTAGCAGGGTCAGGAGTGACATTTTATGATGATCGAGAATTTAGAACAAATGAAAATCGCGTTTATATTGAAAAGCTTACAGATGAGTTAATAGAAGTTTTCATCAGTGAAAACTTTGTTAAAACTGACGAGAAATACGGGAGTGGCATTTTTTCCGGTGAAGAATCAGGTAAATATAAGTGGATGCTTTACAAAAAGCCTAAGTCTAGACTGGACTGGGACACAATTGTGAAAATTATTTTCGGGGGTACTCAAGGAATAGTAGGCCGTTTAATCTCAATCGGTGGAGTAATAGGAAAAATTATTGATGATGAAAATGAGCCTAAATCAAATAATTATCGTGTTGATAACTGTTCTAGCGTTAAATTTGGCGATCCACCTATGGCTTAATTAACTACACATCATTGCTATCAAAGGTCAGGATTTAATTTTTCTTAGTTTGCAGGGGTTTGATATGTCACTGATTGAAGATTTAGCAGAAGCTTATAGCCAAACAAGTATCCAGTATCCTAATTTAAAAGCTATTACCTTGGCGCAGTGGATGCTAGAAAGTAGTCGTGGTACTAGCAAATTGGCTAGAGAAAATTTTAATTTTGGGGGTTTGAAGTGGCGTGATGAGATGGAAGGTTTTGCCACTAAAATTTTCTTCGATGCCAGTGATGGGCCTGATACATATTGTAAATTTACTAGTGTGTACGCCTTTATTAGAGGATACTGGAAGTTTCTAACTAGAGCTCCTTACACTGGATGGGAGGCACACACTAGTACACCAGAAGCCTTTATAGAATTTATCGGGCCAATTTATGCTGGTGACCCTAATTACATCAGTAAAGTCAAGAGTTTGCTACTAGAGGCACAAAATCTATTAGCTAAAGTAGCAGATGGCAACAGCATCCACGGAACATGGATAAAAGAAACGGAAAAAGCGATCTATTGGATGGAAGGGGCATTTTATATAGACAAGCTAGAAAAAACTTTAACATCTGACGGAAAAGAATACGGTGTAGTTGTCACTGATATGAAAGAGTGGTTTGCTAGTGACAATCCTCCTAGAACAATGAAGATTTCAAAGGGTGAGGGTCAAGAGCCGGAGCATAAACCAATAGAACATCCTGGTACTGGTGCAGAAAAGGAAACTAAACCTGATAAAAATGACCAGATAACTAAACCGCCTGTAGAATTTATTGCCTCTCCTAACTTTAACTCTGGGAGAAATGGTACGGATATTAGCTCAATTATCATGCACAATACAGACGGCAGTTTTCAGGCAGCCATAAACACTTTTCTTAATGGCACTTCAAGAAATAGAGTTTCTGCACACTATATCATTTCCCGCGATGGGAAGATAGTTCAAATGGTTAAAGATTCAGACACTGCTTGGCACGCCAGAAGTAGTAATCAAAGTTCAATTGGAATTGAACACGAAGCTGATAAATTTCATCAAAGTTTTACTCGTCAACAAGAGAAAGCTAGCATTGCTCTAGTTAAATACTTGATGAAGACCTACAATATATCTCTCGCTAACATCAAACCTCATAGGGATGTTGTTAACACTGATTGTCCAGGTTGGATTTGGCCAAATGATACAGTTTTTGAAAAATGGAAAACAGATAATTTGACCTAATAGTTAACCATCTCTCTCTTTATTAATACAAGAGAGAGATGGTTAAATTGACTTTTTTAAATTTATAAATTTGAGGTGGTTTTGAGGCTTCATTGTAATAGCAATCATAACCACCTGCTGTGTCAATTTATTTAATTCCAGCGTTCGCATATTTAATGATGGGGTCATCGTGCCAAAACGGTTTTTTTGTACGTTAAGGAATATGCTCATAGTGCGAAACGATTACTATGCTTGACTTCCAGCCTCAGCCTCACCTTCATTTTTCGATTAATGGTTCAGAATCAGGCTTTAAAACTAACTTGCCCAAAAACAATGGTTGGGTGTTGTGAAGATATTGATGTGAAAAATGGCTAATTTAGGCGATCACCCCGTGGTGCGACCGGGCCTTTTGGCTGCTTTGTCAGGCTAGGTTTGGATGTGATAAAGCAGACTCATCCTTTTTTATTATTACTGCCTTTGGTCATTGCCCAAAACGTTTTGGGCAACTTTGCCTTTAATTGGATAATAGAGTCAAATTAATAATCATGCAGGACAATAGCTCTTACAGCGAACTTTCCAAGAATCACTCTGATTGAGAATTTATCTGGTCTAAATCTTTTTCATCTGTAACTAAGGCTTCCAGCTTTTTTAAGAGTGTTTGTACTTGTTTCCATTTTTTAGGATTTTCCCAAACTTTTGACTGAGTGATGCGACGGGTAATAGTTTGAATTGTAGCTTGCGGCGACTCCGGATCTATTGATGGTTGCAGTGCTTTAACTCGCTCTCGAATTTCACTAACAGATAAATCGGCGGTTATCGCTTCTTCTAACAATGATTGTCTTTGTTGTTTGTCTTTAACTCTGGCAATCATTTGAGCTTTAGTGTAAGCAATTTTTCCGGCTCGGAGTGCTGATAAAATCTCTACTGGCAACTTCAGCAGTGGCAGACGACTAGAAACAAAAGATTCCCAACTAAGCTTTCCTAATTCCTCAAAAACTGCCATTATTGCCTGTCCTTGTTCATTGCCCAAAACGTTTTGGGCAACTTTACCTTTGGCTTCATGTTGCATCCGGTAAAGTAGATTAGGGACATCGGTTACTGGCAGACAAAGCCGTATAGCCAGCAGTTGCAGTATGCCTTCTGTCTCTTCTACTGGATTGAGGTCTTCGCGTAGCAGGTTTTCTACCAGAGCAAGTTGCAATGCTTGTTCAGCCGTGAGTTCACGAATACTAACAGGGACTTCCTTAAGCCCAGCTGCAATAGCTGCTCGGTAGCGTCTTTCTCCTGCTACCAACTCGTACTGATTTTCTTGGTCAGGGAGCAGACGGACAAGTAAGTTCTCTAAAATGCCATGAATTTTGATAGATTGAATTAACTGCTCGGTCTTAACTGGGTCGAAGTAACGGCGAGGTTGACTCTCAGGTAGAGAGATAGAGTCAATTGGTAACATAGAAGGCTCTGTCGGGGGCAATTCCTCCCCCATCAACACGCTGATGTCAGCCTTGGCTTTGTAAGGTTGCTCTGTTTTGCGGGGTCTGGCCATTATAATTGCTCCATTTTTTCTGCTATTTTGTTTAATACTTTGAGAACTGGGTGCTTGGGTTCGTAGACAGCTAAGGGTACTTGTTGTTCAGAAGCATCTACAAAAGCTGTAGCTCTGGGAATTGCCTCGTAAACGGGAGCGATGTCTGAGAATTGTTCTGAAATAGCTTTGAGGGTACGTTGGTCTTGGGAGTTGGAAGCGGCATAGCGAGAAGGAATGAACCCAGCTATCTTTAAGTTGCGGTTTCCTCTTTTTTTGACTTGGGCGATAGTTTGCAACAGTAGATTTGTTCCCTGGAAAGCCTTGTAGTGGGTTTCAATGGGAATGAGCAGATGAGAAGCAGCGACAAGGCTGCTATAGCTCAACAGCCCTAAACTGGGTGGGCAGTCGATGAGGATAAAATCATAGTTATTGCGAATTGGCTCAATAGCTTCTTTCAACCGGACTTCACGAAAATCCATATTAACGAGTTGAATTTCAGCGACGCTGAGGTTGATATTAGTAGGGGCTATATCCATACCATGTTGTTTTGGCTGGATGAATAGTGGTTCCTCATTTATAAGCGCATCAAATGGAGTTTTGTCTAATTTTTCTGGGTCAAGACCCATAAAAGAAGTTAGGGAAGCTTGGGGGTCGAGGTCAATGAGAAGAACTTTGTGACCCCGTAACAGTACTTGATAGCCCAGGTTCATGGTCAGGGTCGTTTTACCAACCCCTCCTGCTTGATTGAAGAATGCGATGACCCGACTCATTTAATTACTGGTACTCTGCATCTAGTTTGATTGCCAGCATAACCTAAATGAGTGAAACTGGTACTTTTCTCCTCTTAGTCTTTATTTAATTCTCTTCTGCAAATAAAGATTCTAAATTTCGATAACCGCTAACTACACGCACAATTTCAATACCGCTATCTATAATTCGGTAAAGAATAATGTACCCATTCAATGGAACACCTCTCAAATCATGCTTAATATTGGCATAACTGCGTCCCATATTGGGAAAATTAGCTAAGTATTTACACTTTTTTTCAAACTCATCAATAAACCGCTCTCCAGCTTCAATATTTCTGACAGTAAAATAATCAATAATTTCTGCTAAATCAAAGCTGGCTGCTGGAGAGATAATATGTTGTTTCATCCCTGTGTCTCTCTCGCTTGACGCAATTTAGAGCGTAATCTTTCAATTACAATTTCCCCTTCTATCCCTTCCCCTCTATCCAACTGTTCAATAGCTACTTCAACTTTTTGCCGTGTTTCTTCTACCCATTGTTGATAACCTTGTTCCCACTCTAATAACAGCTTTAATGCTTTACTGATTACTTCTTCAGGATTGCTATATCTACCTGTAGCAATTTGTGCTTCAATTATTTGCTCTAATTCAGGTTTAAGTTGGATATTCATGATTTTTACTTTTAATTTATGACAAGCTTTAATCTTGTTATAACAGTATTCAATTGTTATCAGGGGGCGCTGGGCATTTTAAATCGCTTCTCATAGGGCATTAAGCCTTTTGCCAACATAAGTGCTACAGTACCAGCTAGAACTCACTAACTATATAAACTAAACAGTTTAGTTGGAAATTATTTGTAGATTTCCTAACACTACACCAAACTAAGAAACTTTAGTAACTAATTTCTTACTTAGGGTGTCACAATCCTTATATAGCAAGGTGATTGAAAGGCAATGCTGCTCAGGCGTATTGCGAGGTATTGGCTTTTATCTAGTGCATAATTTTTTTTTATAAAACTTTGAGGATATAAAACAAAAAATAATGCTGAGAAGCTTGATATTAGCTTTTTTTATTAGTAAGTCCCTCCACTAATTATAGGTTGGATAGCATTAAAAACAAATAGTTTAGGCATGATATGATGATATTCTTGCCAATCAATAATTAATGAGTTCGTTTTCTGTAGAACTTCTAAAAAAATAAGTAAAACAGAAAATAAAGCTGCTAACGAATCAAGAGCATATTTCAATTTAGCCTTTTTAAATGTTCCTTCTTCTCTATAATGCTTAAGGTTTTCATACACAACCTGCCAATCGGATTTTATCCCATTCGGATCTTCTGTTCGAGTTACCAAAAAAGGTTTAAGCACTAAATTTGGGTATCCTGGAAGATCAATATGTACCGACGAATTATTTAGTTTATTAAATAAAGTTAAATCCTTAGTTTTAATAAAATTTGAACATTTTCCAATGCCGGATTCTAGTTTAAAATTGCTATCTAATTCTAGACATATCTGTTTTAATACTGATTCCATTTCCGATGCTGAAAGAAGTATAATCTGTTGAAACTCGATAGAATATGTACTGTAATTATTTTCACTTAATTCGACATATTTAAACGTTTCTAATATTTTATTTTCAATACTTAAAAAATGTCTCCAATGATACCAAAATAATTTAAAATCAGACATGATTAATATTCCTACAGTACAAATACTGCAACTACAATATATGAACTGATCTCAGTACTCTAAAAATACTTAATTTTTTAATGTTCCTTCCTTGTTTCTTAATCAAGGCTGATTAAGTATCTGTTAATTTTGCATCAACTCCTGGGAATACTCATATAGTATGACATAGCAAAGAAATTACAAATGAAAGAAAAAATATTTATTGAGAACTTAACTCGTAAAAACTCAGATTATAACAATCCAGAATTAGCTATTACTACTGCAAATTTATGCAATACAATTTCAAGAGATATAAATACTGATAGCCAGCGTTTCATTTATGAACTT
Organism: Anabaena sp. FACHB-83; assembly: GCF_014697485.1. NCBI lineage: Bacteria > Bacillati > Cyanobacteriota > Cyanophyceae > Nostocales > Nostocaceae > Anabaena > Anabaena sp. FACHB-83. Next base: position 25,994 of record NZ_JACJRY010000059.1, read on the forward strand.
CTACAAAATGCTGATGATGCAAGTAATCAAGCTGGTATGCTCGATGCTCAAATAGATTTTGCAGGTGATTATGTAATAATTTCACATAAGGGAGAGCCTTTTACAGAAATTGATATTGAAAGTATATCAAGTGCAGGTGACGGAACAAAAATAGAAGACAAAACTAAAACAGGATTTAAAGGGATTGGGTTTAAGTCTGTCTTTTCTCATTCTAACTATGTGGTTATCAAAAGCAAAAACTTCTGTTTTAGGTACGATAGAAATTACTGGGAAGGTTATTGGAATCCAAATTGGGGAGATAAAAGTAATTGGCTAGACGAAAGATTAGCAAAACACAAAGATCCACAGGCCAAGATGCCTTGGCAAATTATTCCCATTTGGACAGAAGAATTACCTTTAGAGTTAAATAGGCTTGCTATTTTTCAAGAATTTAAAGTTTCAACAATTATAAAATATGATAAACTTGAAACTTTAAAGACAGATTTGAATAATTTGCTTTCTGATACGCAGATTTTACTATTTTTACGTAGCAAAACAGTTAAAATTACAGTAAATAGCAGCGACAAACTAACTATTATAAAAAATCAAATTGGAGAAACTACAACACTAAATAGGAATGGTATTTTACAAAGCGAATGGATTATCAAAAAATATCAGTTTCCTATTCCATCCAATGTTCAGAGACAAATAATTGAAGATGAAAAGTTACCCAGGAAACTTAGAGATGCGTCTCATACAGAAATTGCTTTTGCAATTCAATTAGAAAGAGATAAATTGAAAGCTGTAGATAAAGCGAATCGTTTAATATTCACTTATTTACCAACGTCTATTAATTACGATTTTCCATTTTTAGTAAATGCAACGTTTTTGACAGATGCGGGTAGGCAACATTTACATCAAGATGTTTCCTGGAACAATTTTATTTTCCAACAAATACCTTTAAAGTTTTTTGGCTTGATATCTGAACTTGCAAATAAATCAAGCAAATACAACAAGGAATTTTTAAAAATTTTACCTCATCAGTTAAATGGATTTAGTGCATTAGAAAAAAGTTTTAACAAAGGCTACAAAGAAGCTATTGAGACAATTGCTTTTGTTCCTAACCAAAATGGAGACTTATTAAAAGTTAATCAAGCTATTTTTGACAAGACTAACATTTCTGATGTTATCAACAAGCAAACATTCATAAGTTATATTAATCAAAAACTGCAAAATAATTTTTCTATCCAGTCTTTGATGGCAAACATTGAACCAATAGATACTTTAAAAAGAATAGGCATTAAAATATTTGATATCGATGATTTAGAAGGTCTTTTGGCAGCTAATATTTTTATAAATGAACACCAGTTAGAAAATAATTTTTCACTGATTTTATTTATTTATAATAAAACACAAATTTTAAATAATGATGAAAAAATTATTTGGAATGAAAAGCTAAAGGATACATCGTTTATTTTTGATCAAAACAAAAACATAAAAAGTCCCAAACATATTTATTTTCCTTCTGTTGAGTTTTCAGAAAATTTTAATTCTGACATAAGTATAATACACAGTGATATAGTTTTTCAAATTAATCAAAATTTAAGCATTAAAAATTGGCTTGAAAAATTAGGAGTCAAAGAACCTTCAGACTTGAGCTTTATAGAAAAAACAATTATTGCTCAAGCCGAAACTTATGTTAATGAAGAAAATGCTTTACAAATTGGAAGATACCTGTTTAATGCTCATAAAAAAGGTAGATTACAGGAGCAGCATTACGAAGGGTTACAAAAGCTTAAAATTCTAACTCAGGAGAAAAGCCTGATTACTGCCGAAACTGCTTATCTATCTGATTTTTATGAGCCAGAGTTACGTATTGAATCTATTTATCAATATGATTTTTATGTTTCTAGCACATATTTTGAATCCCCAAATCTAAAAAGTGAATGGAAAACTTTCTTCTTAAAAATAGGTGTAAACGAAAACATCAATTTACAAAATCTAACTATTAACCGACGTTCTAATTTAGACCAAATTGAACTTGAATACTTTGGAAAAGTAGTAGAACAAGCAAAGCAAGGACACGGACACCCGCACTTAATTAAGGAATCTAATAATATAAATATTACAAAAATTACTTACTCTGAACTTGCAAGGATAAATTATGCTTTTGCTAAACTATTTTGGCAACAAGTATTTATTAATATTTCTGTGGATTCTGTAGACAGAGAGGGATTAATGCCCTGGGGATATTATGGAAGTACAACAAAAGTAGAAAATTATTTTTATTGGAGTTTAGAAAATTCTAAATTTATTCCCACTACTCAAAAAACTTGTTTAAAGGCATCAGATGTTTTTAGCAGTAGTATACGTAAAATTAAGGAAATAGGAGGAAAATATTTACCTATTTTTGATTGTGAAGAACCCATTCCTTCTAATTGGTTAAGTTATTTAAAGTTTAAAACTAATTTAGAAGTCAGTGACTATTTAGAGGTATTAAAAAGTATTTCTGAAGATGTAAATATAAGCGAAGAAGAACGGGAAGAAAACAAAAAGAGAATTTGTCTTATTTATGAAGACTTGGCATCTTTAGATTTACATACTGTAGACAAAGAGAAAATTAAAAGTTGGTCGGTAGATAATAAACTTTTATCTAGAAATGGATGGATTTTTTTTCACCCTAAAGATTTATCTGTTGTTACAGTCGAAGGTTTTAAAGCCGCCAACTTAGTATATACTGAAAAGACTAATTTGAAAATTATTGAGTTATTACGTTTATTTGGAATTTCAATAATTGATACCGTAAAAGCTTTAATTACAAATAATACTTTAGAAGTAAAAAATCTAAAATCTAAACTTATTAAAATTGCCCCTTTAATAGCCTTGATTTCTGTTGAAAAATCTAAAAATCGCAAGGATTGGGAAACAGAATATAAATTTATAGAAGAAAAGATTAATAATATTTGTATCTTTGAAACATCAGAAATTTTTCTGTCTTATGGAAATGATGATGATAAACAGAAACGGACTTCTTGGGCAGAAAAAAATAATTTCTACTATGTTGGTAATTGGAATAGCCCTAGAGTTTTAGATGGAATAGTTGAGCCTTTAGGTAAATTTTTGGATATACGTTACGCGGAAAGACTTTTAATTGTGTTACTCTTAGAAACTTTTGCAAACGGCATAGAGTATTTAAAAGAGAAAGGTTACAATGTAGAGCTTATTCCTGAAACTATTTTAAATATAGACGAGTCTGAGAATATTATAGATTCAATAGAGTACGATATCTGTGGAATTGCTCAAGAAAATCGACCTTATAACCAATATGATGAAGATTTAGGTAGAAAAGGTGAGGAGTTTGTTTATGGAGAACTAAAAAGAATCTACAGTCAAAAATATAATTCTTCTATACAAGAAACTGATACGGGTTTCAAAATAATCAGTATAAAAGAAACTAGCAAAAAACACAAAACAATAAATCTATTAGAAGTTTTTTGGCTTAATAAAGAACATAATACAACTGCAAATCACGACTTTAAAGTTGTAGAAAATGGGAAAGAAATATATATTGATAGCAAAGCAACACCATATAATAAAAATGAAGAAAAAATACCTTTTTATATTTCATCTAAAGAATTCGCTCTAATGGAGACAGCAGAAACATATCTAATAGCAAGAGTGTTCAATGTTACCACAGACCCAACACTGATATTTATAAAATTAAAAGTAGATCACCTTGACTATTGAGAGGACTATCTACGTCCATCATCGGGTAAATACAACCCACTATTATTAATCGCTTGGTTAACATTTCCTCAAAACCTGGGCAGCACTGTACCCGTGCCAGCATCCTTATCGGAACGAACACACCCCTTGGTAGTGTTGAAATATCACAAATCCCCCCAATCAAAATTCAAGAAACGTCGCGCATTCAGCTTGGTATATTTCTCCGTGTGTTTGATATCCCGATGCCCTAAAAAGTCCTGAATCTCTCTAGTGCTGTACCCCTGGTTCACCAGATAATAACCGCAAGCATGGCGCATCATGTGACAGTGAACTTTGATATCAAGCCCCGCCTGCACCGCCAGCCGTCCGAGCAGCTTCCGCACTGCGTCGGTACTCATTACCTCACCACGCTCGGACACGAAAATGTATTTGCTATCAGGGAATTGTTCTCTCAGTTCCTTAAGTAAGGTTATTTCATCATCTCTCAAGGGATGCACCCCAGAATCGCTACCTTTCTCTCTGGTAATGAAAATCTGACGTTCACCCCACATCACCGCATCCCAGCGCAAACCACACGCCTCACCTACAGCTTCACCGACCCTCAGCCCGTGGCGAAACATCATCAGCATCAGCGTGTAGTCACGGTGGGCATAACGGGCAGGGCGATTAAGTGCCGCATCTAAAATAGATCGCACTTCAGATGGTGTAAGGTATTCTCTAGACCTGTAATGCTTATTTGGTTTACGTCCTGGGGGCTGGGCATTCATTTAGGGTTTTGGCTACTGTCCGGTTGACGCGTCTTTTCTGGACACTCCCCATTGTCCCAAAAGCTTGTACTTTCGTGAAGCAGTACCTTGATCATGACCTCTGTTAAGCATTACTTATCTTTTAACCGCCGAAAAATTCTCTACACCCAGCAATTGATAAATCTGGCTTATATATAGTGATGAGTGGCTTGTTAAATTGTCTATACTCACTTCTATACCAGGGATGGAAAATCGTTGCTACCAGTTATATCAAAAATGCTTCTACCCGATCTGCTCGTGATGCGCCGACGAACTGGGGACACTTCGTTTAGAGCGGGTGGTGTCGGGGACGGGCAGAAAGTCTATCGTGAGTGGCCATTAACTCGGTAGCCCGCCCCCGACACTCCGCTACGCCACCCGCTCTACCCCAGTTCTGAACACCTAAAGAATTAGTTATCTAACAATTAATCCTCAAAATCAATTGGCTGGCCGTTGAAATGCTTGTGAATGCTTTCGGGAGTTAACCAAATAGGAATTGTCACTTTTTTATCTACTTCTGCATCACCCTCTGAATTATTTAAACCGTTAACTATTGCCACCTTTAAAGGTATTTTACCATCTGCTGTTTTGCGGTCAATTTGAATAGTACCTCTAGCTCTACCATTGGCAGTTCCATCACTGCCACCAACGGCGGTATTAGTAAAGAAATGGGCAATACAGACTAATCTTTCTTCTGCTTTTCTAGGGTCACTTAGCGATGCTTTAACAAACTTTTTGGCAGGTTCCTTGGTGATGCCTGACTCAGAATAATTAGTAAATTCATCAACTAATAACTGTTGCGGTTGCTTATCAGGTTGATTATTAATTCTGTCCAGCCATCTTTCACGAGCATCATCAAAAGCTTGACCAATCTCTTCTTCTGTTTTAGCTATCAACTGAGGGCTAAGATATTTCCATGCGTTTCTCAGATTCTCCCCAGCGTGTGCATCTATCAGCTGATACAAGGGCATATCAAACAGATATTGTCTCAGCATGACCATCGAAGCGGCTAAAGTTGATTTACCGCTTCCCGCTTCTCCTAACACCCAAACGGGCTTTTGATTGTCGATAATCTTCCACAGCCAGCCGTCTTCATGATTCTTGAGTGCTTCGATTAAATCACTGATGAGGCGTTGGTCAGTCAAAGGATGGTTGTCACTGTTTGCGATCGCTGCCTTAGTCTTCCCCTCAATCTTCCCACGTTCCTGATCCGCCTTCGCCTTATCCCTCAAATTCTCAGCAATAGTTTTATCCATCACCGAATGATTCACAGCACGAGCTTTCAGAAAATCCTCAAGCTGAATACGTGCCTTAGCCCGTTCGTTCTCTGAGTCAGTCAGTCCCAGTGCTAAACGTTCCTCTGTATCCAGCCCAGACAACCCATCTTTTAAACGTTCAGTGTAAAGCTGGGTCGAATGCTGCTTAACTTCACGTTTATGCTTATTGTGCTGCCAAATTGCATAGTCAGCAGTCTTTTCCAGTTCCCCCAATTCATAATCCCTGCGCTTGAGCCTTTGCGAACGCACGACCAAACAGCCCACAATACCCCATAACGGGGCGTGAGTAGCAACGGAACAGAAAACCGGGATAAGAAAAAAATCTTGAAAAATCAGCCAATCAGCCATGTATATACATGATAGAGTAAGACATCATGTATAACTTAGGAC